>NZ_JAGGQS010000030.1:0-35225 GCF_018613175.1 Bacillus sp. ISL-47
TGGGGTCTCACCTGTCCCACTCCTCCCGCAGGACTTTGAATAAGCATCCTCGAATCATCACCGCACGAAGGAAATGCGAATGCATTTTCGAGGATCTCGCACCTTACGCTCCAATCAACCAACCTTATTTTTCAATGTTTCTATTTACCAAGCTATTCAAAAACAACAATCTTTTAGAAAATAGCCTTTTTTAAAGACTTCCACCTTAGGATGGGAGTTTTTTATTTGTAAACCACCCTAAAAAATTTAATTTTATTTCAAATATTTTTAAAAAGTATTGACTATTAACGGTTTACTGTAGTAAAGTGTAGAGAAAATTGAATATTAGATTTCTTATCCAGAGAGGTCGAGGGTAAGGCCCGACGACGCCTCAGCAACCATCAATCTTAAGTTGATTGAAAAGGTGCTAATTCCTGCAAGTTTTTAAAAAACTTGAAAGATAAGAAGAATGGCTAATCACATTAAAAAGTCTTCTTCTTATAGAAGGCTTTTTTTTATTTCGTATAAGGAGTGTTCACACATATGTATAAGCTTGATACAAAATTGGCACAAATCGGCAACAGAAGTGAGACAGCAACAGGTGCGGTAAATCCGCCAGTTTATTTTTCAACAGCCTATCGCCATGAGGGGATCGGTCAGTCAACAGGTTTTGATTACAGCCGTACAGGCAATCCTACCCGCCAGCTGCTTGAAAAAGCCATCGCAGATCTGGAAGAAGGAGACCAGGGTTACGCCTGCAGTTCAGGAATGGCTGCTATTCTTACGATTCTTTCGCTTTTTAAATCCGGAGATGAGTGGATTGTATCCAAGGATTTATACGGAGGTACATATAGGCTTCTTGAACAGGGCTTCAAAAAATGGGGACTGCAGAGCAGGTATGTGAATACAAGCAATCCAGACCAGATTGAAAACCTAATCACTGAAAATACAAAGGCGATCTTCCTTGAGACGCCGACCAATCCCCTTATGGAACAAACAGATATTAAGAAAACAGCTGAGATTGCGAAACGGCATAATATTTTATTAATTGTTGATAACACCTTCTATACCCCTCTTCTTCAGCAGCCGTTAAAGCTTGGCGCTGATATTGTCATTCATAGTGCTACGAAATATTTGGGCGGGCATAATGACGTTCTTGCCGGGTTAATTGTCGCAAAAGGAAAAGAATTGTGTGAATCACTGGCTATGAATCATAATGCTGCCGGTGCCGTATTAAGCCCCTTTGATTCCTGGTTATTGATTAGGGGGATGAAGACTCTTTCCCTTCGTATGGAGCGCCATGAAAAGAATGCAAAGGAATTAGTGGAGTTTTTAACAGAACATGATGCGGTCACGGACGTTTTGTATCCGGGCAGAGGCGGGATGATTTCCTTCCGGGTTAAAGATGAATCTTGGGTTAACCCATTCCTGCAAAGCCTCTCTCTCATTTCTTTTGCAGAAAGCCTTGGCGGTGTTGAGAGTTTTATCACCTATCCTGCGACACAGACACATGCGGATATCCCAGAAGAAATCCGAATAGAGACGGGTGTTTGCAACAGGCTTCTTCGTTTCTCTGTTGGCATAGAAAATGCTGCAGATTTAAAGGCAGATTTGGACCATGCTTTTGCTAATGTTTTAAAGGAGGTTTTACGATGAGTAAAGGTCAATCATTTAGTTTCGAAACTAAATTGCTGCACAATAATCAAAAATTCGATCCTGTAACTGGGGCTGTTAGTGTACCTATTCAGCATGCTTCCACATTTCATCAAAAGGATATTGATACTTTCGGAAAATATGATTACAGCCGCAGCTTAAATCCTACAAGGGAAGCTTTGGAGGAGGTAATCGCCGGGCTTGAAGAAGGAACCAGAGGATTTGCTTTTTCTTCCGGTATGGCTGCGATCTCTACAGCCTTCCTTCTATTGTCTCAGGGTGACCATGTTGTTATCACCGAAGATGTGTATGGCGGTACCTTCCGTATGGTAACAGAAGTATTGACACGTTTTGGGATTGAGCATACGTTCGTCGATATGACCAATCTGGATGAAGTTAAGGCTGCGATCCGTCCAAATACAAAGGTATTTTATGTAGAGACTCCTTCCAACCCGCTATTGAAAGTGACAGATATTGAGGCTATTAGCTCTCTGGCCAAAGAACATGACGCTCTTACCTTTGTAGACAATACATTCCTTACCCCTGCCCTGCAAAAGCCGCTTGCTTTGGGTGCAGATATTGTCCTTCACAGTGCGACAAAGTTTTTATCTGGACACAGCGATGTTGTAGCCGGCCTTGCGGTTGTTAAGGATCCAGATTTGGCTGGCAGATTGGCGTTCCTGCAGAATTCCTTTGGTGCAGTCTTGGGTGTACAGGATGCCTGGCTTGTACTAAGAGGGATCAAAACCCTTCACGTTCGTCTGGAGCAATCTGTAAAATCGGCTGAGAAAATTGCTTCATTTCTTAAAGATCATCCATCTATTAAGAAGGTGCATTATCCGGGACTTGAGGACCATCCTGGTTATGAGCTTCAGAAAAAGCAGGCTAATTCCGCAGGTGCTGTCCTTTCCTTTGAGCTTGAAGATGAGCAGGCCTTAAGGACGTTTGTTGAAGGTGTGCAAATCCCTGTGTTCGCGGTGAGCCTGGGTGCAGTTGAATCGATCCTCTCCTACCCTGCAAAAATGTCGCATGCGGCTATGCCTCCGGCGGAAAGAGATCAGCGCGGGATTACCTCAAGCCTTCTCCGTCTTTCTGTTGGACTGGAGAATGCAGATGATATTATAGAAGATTTCAAGACAGCATTAATTGCACAACAAACAAAGCAAACAATTTTACAGCGGGGGTGATCATCTTTGAGTTTCCTGGAAAAGTTGAAAAATGAAATTATCATAGCTGATGGTGCAATGGGAACTTTGCTATACTCCTATGGGACAGACAGCTGTTTTGAAGAATTGAATCTATCACAGTCTGAACAAATCCAGCACATTCATGAAGCATATATTAATGCCGGTGCCGGTTTGATCCAGACGAACACTTACGCAGCAAATTATCTGAAGCTGCAAAGATATGGACTTGAAGACTCTGTTAAAGAAATCAATAGTGCGGCAGCACGGATTGCTAAGAAAGCATCCAAAGGCAAAGCTTATGTTGCTGGGACGATCGGAGGCAATAGAGGCATAAAGCCTAATATGGTTTCGCTTGAAGAAATTAAAAGAAGCTTTCGCGAACAGCTATATTGCCTTCTGCTTGAGGGTGTCGATAATATTTTGCTAGAAACCTATTATGACCTTGAAGAACTGGAAACGGTGCTGGCCATTGCAAGAAAAGAAACCGATTTGCCGATTATCGCTCAGGTGTCCCTCCATGAAGCAGGAGTCCTCCAGGATCAGACACCAATCCCTGAAGCGTTTTCAAGGCTTGAAAGCCTAGGAGCGGATGTAGTGGGATTAAATTGCAGACTTGGTCCGCATCATATGCTTAAAACGCTGGAAAGTGTGCCTCTGCCTAAACATGCATTCCTTTCTGCTTACCCTAATGCCAGCATTCCGGCTTATACAGACGGCAAATTTCATTATGAAGGAGATGCCGAGTATTTCCGCCAGTCAGCAAGAGACTTCCGCAATCAGGGCGTACGGCTTCTTGGCGGCTGCTGCGGTACTACTCCTGCGCATGTTAAAGCATTTGCGGATGAATTGAAAGAATTAGCCCCGCTTGAGGAAAAAGAGGTAAAGGCGAAGAAAGAAATAATCGTATCTGAAAAGCCTTCACCATCAAGAGACCTCCCTCCTCTTCAGGAAATTGTGAAGGAGAGGCCTTCTGTCATTGTTGAGCTTGATCCTCCACGGAAGCTGGATACCACACGTTTTTTTGAAGGAGCGAAAGCTTTAAAGGAAGCTGGCATCGACTCGATCACTCTGGCAGATAACTCTCTTGCTTCCCCAAGGGTTTGCAATTCTGCTTTGGGATACATGGTCAAGCAGCAAACAGGCTTACGCCCCCTTGTTCATGTTACCTGCAGGGACAGGAATATCATTGGATTGCAATCTCACTTAATGGGTCTGCACGCACTCGGATTAAATGATATATTAGCAGTAACTGGAGACCCGGCCCGTGTCGGCGATTTCCCTGGTGCATCCTCTGTATATGATGTATCTTCATTCGAACTGATCAGCATGATTAAACAGCTGAATGAAGGCTTATCGGTTTCCGGAAAAGATTTGGGCCAGAAAGCCGCTTTTTCTGTAGCTGGCGCTTTTAATCCCAATGTCCGTTCACTGGAAAAAGCGGTTGGGCGACTGGAAAAAAAAATAGACCATGGTGCAGACTATTTCATTTCTCAGCCTGTTTTTTCAGAAGAAAAATTGCTGGAAGTACATGAAGCAGTCAAGGATTTAAAAGCACCTGTTTATATAGGGCTTATGCCATTGACGGGCAGCAGAAACGCAGAATTCCTTCATAATGAAGTGCCGGGAATAAAGATTGCCGATAGCATCAGAGACCGGATGGCTGCCTTAAAGGACGATCCGATACAAGCGGGACAGGAAGGCATTGCAATTGCAAAGTCGCTGATTGATGCCGCAGCGGAGTTATTCAACGGAATTTATCTGATCACCCCGTTCATGCGTTATGAAATGACTGTTGAACTTTCAAACTACGCACGGGAAAAGACAGAAGGGCTTTCGAGGAGGAAACAGCATGCATAAACCAGCATTACAGGAACAGCTTAAGAGGAAAATTTTAATCATGGATGGAGCAATGGGCACCATGCTTCAGAGAGCGAATCTTACAGCGCAGGACTTTGGCGGCGAGGAATATGAAGGCTGCAATGAATACTTAAACGTGACCGCTCCTGCAGTGATTGAACATATACACCTTGAATATTTGAAAGCCGGCGCAGATATTATTGAAACCAATACATTTGGCGCGACCAGTATCGTTCTTGCAGACTACGATCTTGAAAACATGGCTTATGAGCTGAATAAAAAGGCGACGGAAATTGCCCGTACAACAGCTGACAGCATCTCTACTTCTGAATGGCCAAGGTATGTGGCAGGAGCAATGGGACCTACGACGAAAACCTTAAGCGTGACAGGCGGTGCAACTTTTGATGATATGGCAGCAGCTTACGAAGAACAAGCGCTGGGTTTAATTGACGGCGGCGCTGACCTTCTTCTTTTGGAAACGAGCCAGGATATGCTGAATGTGAAAGCTGGCTTTATCGGTATTGAAAAAGCGTTTAAAAAGTCAGGAAAGAAACTTCCTCTAATTGTTTCAGGAACAATTGAACCGATGGGCACTACCCTTGCTGGCCAATCGATTGAAGCTTTTTATATTTCGCTTGAGCACATGAATCCCCTTGCGGTTGGGCTTAACTGTGCGACAGGTCCGGAATTCATGCAGGACCATATCCGTTCTCTCTCCGGACTGGCAAGCACTGCAGTTAGCTGCTATCCGAATGCGGGTTTGCCTGATGAGGAAGGCCAATATCATGAAACACCGGAATCATTGGCGAGCAAGCTTGCCGGTTTTGCCAGGGAAGGCTGGCTGAATATTGTCGGGGGCTGCTGCGGAACAACACCTGAACACATTCAGGCGATAGCCGAATCCGTAAAGGAATATAACCCACGCATATTTGAAGAAAATTCAATTCACAAAGTATCGGGCATTGAGCCGCTTATCTATGATGACCCAACTTTAAGGCCGATTATGGTTGGTGAGCGTACAAATGTTATCGGTTCCCGTAAGTTTAAAAGGCTGATTGCTGAAGGGAAATTTGAAGAAGCAGCTGAGATAGCCCGTGCCCAGGTGAAAGGCGGAGCACATGTCATTGATATCTGCCTTGCCGATCCTGACCGGGAAGAAATGCAGGATGTAGAGAACTTTATGAAGGAATTGGTTAAGAAAATCAAGGCTCCGCTCGTAATCGATTCGACAGATGAAAAGGTGATCGAGAAAGCTCTCACCTATTCTCAGGGGAAAGCAATCATTAATTCCATTAATCTGGAAGATGGCGAAGAAAGGTTTGAGGCTATCGTTCCACTGATACACCGCTATGGAGCTGCCGTTGTTGTCGGTACGATTGATGAAGAAGGCATGGGCGTTACAGCTGAAAGAAAACTTGAAATCGCTAAACGCTCTTATGATCTTCTTGTGAATAAATACAATATCCCGCCTGAGGATCTTATTTTTGACCCGCTGGTCTTCCCTGTCGGTACAGGCGATGAACAATATATCGGCTCGGCTAAGGCGACTGTTGATGGAATCAGACTGATCAAAGAAGAACTTCCGGAAGTTCAGACCATATTGGGAATCAGTAATGTATCCTTCGGCCTCCCTCCTGTCGGCCGGGAAATTCTAAATTCCGTATTTTTATATCACTGTACACAAGCCGGCCTGGATTATGCCATCGTGAATACGGAGAAGCTTGAAAGGTTTGCCTCCATTTCTAAGGAAGAAGTTGCAATGGCAGAAAAGCTGCTATTTGAAACGACGGATGAATCTCTTGCAGTTTTCACTGATTTTTATCGTGATAAGAAGAAAGAAAGTAAAAGTGTCCTGCCTGATATGACACTGGAGGAGCGCCTTGCCTATTATATTTTAGAAGGCACAAAAGAAGGGTTGATTCCGGATCTTGCTTTCGCACTGGAACAATATCCTGCCCCTCTTGATATCATCAATGGCCCTTTAATGAATGGAATGAAAGAGGTTGGAAGACTATTTAACGATAATCAGCTGATTGTAGCAGAGGTTCTGCAAAGTGCTGAGGTTATGAAGGCATCTGTTGCTTATCTTGAACCATATATGGAAAAGGACGCTGCCGAATCATCTTCCAAAGGGAAGATTGTCCTGGCTACGGTTAAAGGCGATGTGCATGACATAGGCAAAAACCTGGTTGATATTATTTTAAGCAATAATGGATATGAAGTAATTGATTTAGGAATTAAAGTCTCCCCTGCCGACCTAATTGAAACAATTAAAAGAGAAAAGCCAGATATGGTTGGCTTATCTGGCCTGCTTGTTAAGTCAGCACAGCAGATGGTCATCACAGCGCATGATATGAAACAGGCTGGCATTGATGTTCCTATTTTAGTAGGAGGTGCAGCTCTCTCAAGGAAATTCACTGACACTAAAATTTCCAAGGAATATGATGGTCTTGTCTTGTATGCAAAAGATGCCATGAACGGCCTTTCTTTAGCCAACCAGCTGCAGGAACCGGAAGAAGCTGAAAAGCTGAAGGTCCAGCAGGCGGAAAAACAGGCTGCTGCACTCAATGCAGTACCTTTTGACCGAGGATCCGTTGCTGTGGCAGTAAAGCCGAAGCCAACGGTAAGTACAAAAGCGCCTGTGTTTGTTCCTAAAGATCTGAAACGCCATTTGTTAAAGACATATTCTCTTTCTCATATCGAACCGTATATTAATAAACAAATGCTGATTGGCCATCATCTTGGATTAAAAGGAAACCTTCAAAAGCTGCTTGCTGAAGGTGATGAAAAGGCAATCAAAGTGAACACAATGGTTGATGAACTGATTGTGGAATCAAAGCAGAAAAACTGGATTGACCCTAAGGCCGTTTATCAATTCTTCCCTGCCCAAGCAGATGGCGATAAGGTTTATATCTATGCTGAGGATGAAACTACTATCATAGAAACATTTGAGTTCCCGCGCCAGGAAACGGAGCCGTTTTTATGCCTGGCAGACTTTTTAAAGCCGAAAGAAAGCGGACAAATGGATTATGTGGCATTCTTTACTGTTACTGCCGGCAGAGGTATTCGGGAAGTAGCTGACCGCTTAAAAGAGGAAGGCAGATTCCTGGAAAGCCATGCTTTGCAGTCGCTTGCCCTTGAATCAGCAGAAGGATTTGCCGAGCTCATTCATCGTCAAATCCGGGACCGATGGGGTTTCCCGGATCCAGTCGAAATGACGATGAAAGACCGTTTCGCTGCCAAATACCAGGGACAGCGCTTTTCATACGGATATCCCGCCTGCCCTGATCTTGAAGACCAGAAAAAGCTATTCAAGCTTATCCAGCCGGAAGACATTGGCGTCCATTTAACGGAAGGATGTATGATGGAGCCGGAAGCATCCGTATCTGCGATGGTATTTGCCCATCCGGAAGCCAGATATTTTAATGTACTTAGATAAGATAAAAGCAAAGCCCGGCAGCAGCCGGGTTTTGCTTTTTTGTGACGTTTGCCTTTCCCCTTTTTAAACCTTTACAATGAATACATACATGAATGGAAGGAGAGATCGAGATGAATGTTTTATGGGATTTGGATGGCACCATATTGGATGCATGGCCTACTTTGGTTCAATCTTTTATTCAAATTTCCGGCAAAGACCTTAATCCTGACGAGGTCCTCCCACTGCTCAAAAACGGAACTGCATTTGAGAAGTATGGAGTGCCCCCTGAAAAAATAACCGATTTTCGTAAAACGGAAAGAACTTTTGCGCATGCTGAAAAACCTTTATTTCCATATGTAAGAGATATATTAGAGCAAAACAGCATTAATGTCCTCGTGACACATCGCAATCGGGAATCCACTGAGGAGTTAATGGACTATTGGAATCTGGCGCCATATTTTGAGGAAATCATCTGTCCTGAATTTGATGGTTTCTCGCTCAAGCCACACCCGGAATCCTATAAATACCTGCATGATCGTTATAATATTGACCTTGCAATCGGAGATCAGGACACAGATTTAATACCAGCCAGGAAGATTGGCATTCCTACCTGTGCTTTCCGCAATCCCAACCCTTATGCAGACTATGCGATCGATTGTTACTCCAAATTCGAAACGATCGCTAGTAAAGACCGTGGCTAAAAATGGAACCGGCCGCGGTTTTTCTTACTTTTTTACATAGCTGGCCAGCCTTTCGCCCCAAGGAGCAATTCCTTTGTCTATAAAGCCAGTGCTCTTATATAACTGATCTGCAGCTATATTGTCCTGGTGATAGCCAACATATATTTCCTGGCAGCCAGGATTATTGCTGATCATTGCTGCAGCTTGGATAATGGCCTGTTTTCCATAGCCTTTTCCTTGATATTTCTCATCGATCATAAAACGATAGATCCAGTAATTCCCGTCATCAGGATCTAATCCAAACATGATAAATCCAATCATAACATCATCGAAATAAATCCCCATTGCTTTGAATTCGGGCAAGAATTGCACCTCAGCAATGGAATATAAGTTTGACGCCATAAAGCATTTTTGATAATCCGCAACCTGAAGTCCTATACATTCCTCCCAATTCTGATAAGTAATTTCTTTAAACCTGATTTCCAAATAGCACGCCCCCAAATTAACATCATTTTCCTTCTATTATAATCGAGTTTCCCTCTAACTGCCTGAATTTTTCAATAAAAAAACTGATGCATAGATTTGCATCAGTTAATTGGAGGACTTTCGAGTATTAATTTGAATCACTCTGTCTGTTTTTGGGTCAAATTCAATATCTATATATAATCCGAATTCTTTTCCGCCATCTTCAACCCAAAGCTTGAATTTCTCGACATCGGATTTTTCTTTTTTCTCCCTGCCAATGTGCAAGTAGTCGAGTATTTTAGCGGAAGGATATTTTTCTTTCGCTGTTTTCATGGCAAGTCTTCCCCACTTGGCGTATGCCGGTTCTGGCCTTTCAGCAAATGTCTGTTCGGTGAACGCCGGCATGCTATATGAAGTTGTTAATAACGCCATGGCTGCAAAACTGATCATTAATTTTTTCAAATAAAACCCTCATTTCAGAAAGACTGCTTTTATTCATATTTGTTTTCTGCTTCTTCTCTCATTCGTTCTTCTTCTTCATCAACGCAAATATAGGCAATTTGCTGTTCCATCAGATGATGAAGAATATCCTTCTCATCTGAACAACCAATGTCTTTTCTTTTCTCCATTATGCTTTCTCCTTCCTATGGTTAAGAATAGGCTCTTCTTTCCCTGGGCTCTTATCATTAAAAAGCTTGTATAAGATCCTATTATCCACAAAAACAACATGAAAAACATACATCAAGATAGACTTCAGCATAAATAAAATGAACAGATGGAGCTGCGTGAAGCGGATGAGCTTCCATATACCGAGCTTTTTAAACCAATTATAAAAAGGGTATGAGAAAAAGGCATCAACAATGGCATTCAACAACAGATATAATAATGGTTTTCCATATGATAATTTAAGAATCCATATGGAACCGGCAAAGAACGGCCCAAGTATCATAGGCATTTCACCGCTTAATTTCGGGTGGAATCTTTCTTTGATCGTCCACCATTTCTTTTTTTCTGCTATGGCTCCCTCACCTAATATATATAGTCCCATAAAGATGGCTGCAGGATAAAACCTTTTAAAATCTCTTTTGCCTATGAAAGGAACAGTCATCCAGGAAAGGAGAACTATCAGGACCAAAAAAAGCTTCTTTTTCATCGTACCCCACCTTTTTTAAAAGGTTTTGCCTTTCTGGAAGGAATTATTCATCTTGAAATAGGGCTTAATGCTGAATTTAATTTTGTTATAAGAAACGTGTTTTGAAAGTTCCAATATGTGTAATAGATTAACAAGCATACAAGGAGCTGATCAGCATGTTGACAATCTACAAATGTAAGAATTTTAATAAAACAGGAAAAATTCTGCTGCCCAGCAAGTGGCGGAACCAATTTGGCCTTCTGCCAGGCAGGCTGGCTGATCTCCGCTTCGGCCAAAATCAAATTGTTATTAAAAAGGCCAATTTAGATTCTACTCATAATAAAAGGCTCATTTCTGAAAATGGCTCCATCCATATTCCAAAAGAATTGCAATCCCTGCTGGATATATCTGAAGAAGAGGAGTATTGCTTATTCATTGATGAAGACAATCAGTGCTTTGTGTTAAGGGTTATATCTTTAGAAAATTAAAGAGCTGCAGCCATATCTGGCTGCAGCTTTTTTAACATATATATTTACCTGTCAGTATTGATAGTGCTTTGCAAAATTTTTCCCAATCGTTTGGAAAGGACTGTATGCCGGTGCTCTCAAAAATATTTCCCTTCGTAATCAGTTTAACGGACCACGTGATTCCATCCAGTATAATGCCAGGATGATTATATTCAGGCTGCCACTTCCAGATCTTCAGCCGATATAGCTCCTTCTTAAAATTCTCTATGCTGCCTGACGCTTTAGGCAATTCATTCCTCGGTGAAAAAGAACTTAAGTGCCATTCAAAGTAAATAAATCGCTCATTGATAAAATCTACTTCAATTTTATACCACGGACCCGGATAGCCGCCCAGATTGACACTTAACAGTACCGGATCTTTATCAGGATCTATGGTCACAATATTGTTTTTAATGTTGAAAAGCTCTCTTTTCCTGCTTATTACCGATTTAACATGGGATAGTTCAAGGGGTTTACCATTTGTATTTTGAAAACGGCTCAGCCTGTTCATTTCATCTAGCAATGAAGGTATTGATAAGGGGCCTTTCTTCTCTAAAATATCCAGAATGTTTTCAAAAATACTCATAGTCTTTTCCTCCATTAACACTAAGCTGCCAACTGTAAGACTTATTTTGGGTTCTACAATAAAGATAGTAAAAAATGCCGTTCGGTCAGTAACAATTAACACACTTACGTCTTTTTAATTTTGCTTTAATAGGTAATAACTTGTCTTCTTCCCTAATTACCTTTTTTCTTTATCCGCAAACCTTTTTTGGCCTTAATATTCCAAATCATGCATATTTTCCTCTTTCTTTTTGTACCCTATGGATTGGGAGGTGCAGGATGGATCCATTAAAACCAGGAAGCAAAAAAATGCCGGATTTTGAAGAACTCGATGATCGAATGATTGCTCAGCATACCAATGAACCCATGCTTGTTATTAAGACGAATCTTGATCCAAAGAATTCGACTGAAGACAATCCTTATTACCAAAATAAAGAAGAAACTGATACTGAAGAATTTCGGGATTATTTTGAGGAGTAATAAATTTACTGAGGATTTCACTTGCTTTAAAGTATTAAAAAAAGCCTGTTTTCGCAAAGTCTGTTGCTTACAAACTGGTGTTTTAATTACTGAGTTGATTGAAGCGGAAGGCACTTGACTCCTGCGGGAAGAGAGGGAGCGGGAGACCCCGCAGGCGTGAANNAGCTTTAGAGTCCAAAAACAAACGAAAAGAGCCTAAAACACCAAACCGGCTGAGCATGGGATGCCAGCCGGTTTGCTCTGTGAATTTTGGCCTATTTGATTTCCGCTACAATTAACAGGGTGCTAAAATACAATATTTAGCTAAAACAGAGCCATTTTATTAAAAATTAAAATTGTCAGGATCTGGACCTACCCTGCGATTTTCGTTCAAGCTGTTAATTTTGTTCATATCTTCTTCTGTCAGCTCAAAGTCAAAAATATCTGCATTTTCTATAATCCGGTGTTCTTTTACAGATTTTGGGATTGTGACGATTTCATTTTGCAAATCCCATCTTAAAATAACTTGCGCAGCCGATTTGCTGTATTTTTCAGCTATTTCTTTTAGGACAGTATTATCAAGTAATTCGCCCTGTGCGAGAGGCGACCAGGCTTCTATTTGGATTTCCTGTTTCCTGCAGAATTCCCTTAGTTCCGATTGGTTTAACAATGGATGAAGTTCCACTTGGTTAACCATCGGCTTTATTTCTGCATCCTGTAAAAGGTCTTCAAGATGATGAATATGGAAATTGCTTACTCCTATTGTTCTTACCTTTTTCTCTTTATAAAGAGTTTCAAGTGCTTTCCATGTTTCTTTATATTTTCCCTTAACTGGCCAATGAATGAGGTAAAGATCGATATAATCAAGGCCGAGTTTTTTAAGGCTGGTTTCAAAAGCCTGGATGGCAGACTCATAACCTTGGTCAGAATTCCAAACTTTTGTTGTAATGAAAAGCTCTTCACGCGGCACGCCAGCTTCCTTAATTGCTTGGCCTACCCCTTCTTCATTTTGATACACTGCTGCAGTATCAATGCTTTTGTAGCCTGCTTTTAAAGCGGCTTTAACAGATTGGACCACTTCATCGCCATCTTGGACTTTAAAAACGCCCAGTCCAAACCATGGCATTTTTACGCCATTATGTAAGGTTGTTGCTGATTGCAAATTTTCCATTCTATCACCTCATATTTCTTCTATCTACTTACTGGATAATTTTCTCACATTCTGTTTGTATATCAAAATTATCTGCTTTAAAGTATTAGGATATGTTAAATTAAAAAGCATTGCCTTATGAACGGCAATGCTTAAGATTATCTGCGAAGCGCTTTTTCCATGGAGGGAAGTTCGTTTGGTTAAACTGATCCAAACTCAACTTAGTGTTTAGCCGCCGAAGAAAAAGTCTAATACGTTACCCGCAGAAGATGAATTTTTATTATAGAACTCTGAGTAACCGCAATTTTTACAATAAACAACAAGGAAGCGGTTATGTTGAATATCTAGCATTTTTGAAAGACCGCTACCTGTCATGGCAACTTCTTTCTGACCTGCATCCCTGCTTCCGCATTTTACACAGCCTTTTTTCTTCATACCATCCACCCTTTCGTATCTCTTTATTTACTATACGGTTAAGGGAAAAAATTGTTTCAAATATTCAAATTGTGATTTACATCACACTTAAGCTAAAATACCTACTATATAATGACGATAAAATTATGTAAATTATGTTGAAAAGCAGGTGAAGAAATGGTACAGGAATTTAAGACTCTCTTTGAGGAAATTGGTGGAACAGAAACCATTGAAAAGTTGGTGGACGCTTTTTACCCGCGCGTTTATGCAGATCCCATATTGAGTCCCCTTTTTGAAGGTGACATAGAGGAAATTAAGCGAAAGCAGCGCATGTTTCTTTCGCAGTTTCTCGGCGGGCCACCGCTTTATAGCCAGGAATTCGGCCCACCTGCTATGAAGCAGCGTCATATGCCTTTTGAAATTACCCCCAAAAGAGCAGAGAGATGGCTCAGCTGCATGAAATATTCCTTCAAAGAAACAGGTCTGGACCAAAACCCGGCTGCAGGTCCCTTCTATGAACGTTTAATGCAGGTAGCCGCAATTATGGTTAATTCTCATGACTAAGAAAAAAGGCCTTCCAGTCATTTGGAAGGTCTTTTGGCATGATTAAAGTGATTCGAAATATTCTTTTGCATTTTCAACAGATTGAAACATTTTTACTTCTGTTACCTCCTTCTCATCATAAGCAACGCCAAGGAAACCATCTGCAAGCTGGAGAATATCTGCTGAAGAAGGCTCTTCTTCTTCGATCATAACCGTTTCTTCCATTTCAAGTTGTCCTTTTTCTGCCCATGATTGAACTTCGGCAGAGTAAGTATCTATATTCATTCCCTCATCAATGCGGTCATCCAATTCTGCAACAGACAGTGGTTTCTCTTCCCCCTCTGTATTCGTTGGCTTGTTATGGTCTTCACTATTATGATCTTCCATACTTGCTTCTTCTGAAGTATTATTAGCTTCTTCATCTGCCCCGCAAGCAGTCAGCAGTATCGCAGCAGAGAATGCATATACCAATTTGCGCATTACTTTCAGCTCCTTTTCCTTTTTTTTTATTCTAGTATTCTATTACCCCATTTTTTCGGTTGCATTCATAGGAATAGTTCAGATTATCCCAAACAAATTAAGCACCCATAATTGAGTGCTTGTCTTTCTTTATTTCTTTCTTAGCTCTTGCCTGTCCAGTGATTGAGGTGGTTTCTCCAGCCAGCCATTGTCAATCATAATTTTGGCGCCATCATCTGCGTAAGTGCCAACCTCGGCCATCATTTTTGCATAGCGGATTGCAAGATCCTTCCTCACGCTGGCTCCAATTGCTATGCCAAAGTCCATAACACCTATAGCCGTGATGCTGGCGATTTGAAACATCATCAACCTGTCAGAGAAAGGTGAAATCGTTGAATCAGTAAGTGATCCATCCCAGGTGCTCGGATATGCCACATCATCATTTTTCAATACGTTGAGAAAATACTCAACATGTTCCAAACTCATATCGTACCCTTTTTTAAAATAATTGCTTATCTCTTTTTGCCTTGCTACCTGGCTGTATGCCAGCAACATTGTCTTTGCGATATTCGCTACTTCTATATTTGTTCCAAGATGGGCTATTTCAATCGCGAGCAATTGCCTTTTTTTGCCCACCAGTCCTCCCAGAAAATGATAATCGGTAACATATTTAACTTTTTTGGGATAATCAATATAAGGTGAACGAATGAAATAACCCTTTTCTTCCATTGCATCTGATGCCATATCAAATAGTTTTTCAGTTTGTTCGTAGTATTTTTTAAAATAACTGCGGACATCTCTTCTTGCTGAGACTGATTTTGCAAGTGAATAGGCGTTTAATCCTGTTCTCCCCAGATGATGCATAAATCTTAAATAAGTTACATCCGAAAACAGCTTAGGGGCTTCTTTGCTCCAATCAGTTTCATTAAATCCATTAGGTAAAGGGAAATTTTCTTTTTTAAACAATGAACGAATGTCTTCTATATGGTTCTGGGCTATGGATAAAGCATATTCCAATACAGGCAATACTTCAGGATCCTCGTATGTATTTATATAATGCTGAATGCAGCAAACTGCTGCTGTGTCTGCTACATAAGTATTCCAAAGCATTGCCATTTCAGATGATATTAATTTAGGAATATTGCTGCCATTCATATTTTCACCAGCCATTTTATTAAAAATTATATTTATATACTAATAACTTTAGTTTCCCCTTTAATAAGGAAACTCATTCACTTAAATGGAAAAATATTACCAAAAAAGAAACCGGCTTTATAACAGCCAGTTTCTTCTATACATTTAAGGGAGCTTTAATTCACCAGTTTTTGTGTAGCCATTAATTTTGTAGGCTGAAATCGTGTTTGGTGATAAAATATAGATCTGATCACCGATATAAATGAGCCTTTCCATCGTATTTTCCCATTCCTCATACACCGCATCGGTTTCCTGGTGGGTAAATGTTGTTTCCAAATGAATCCCATCATGAGGGTCTATTCTGTATACATGGGCTCCCTGGAATTCGAATCTGGATTCAAATTGGCTGCCCTCAACGCTTTTATAAACAGTGATTGGAAAAGCAAACAGGTTTTTTTCTTTGTGAAAGAGCAGAGCTTTATGGTCATAATTTAAAGGAGAGTAAGTTCCTCTTCCTCCAATGATTTCAGTATCCTTTTCTATTGGGTTTTTCATATCGCTAACATCAAAAAGTGATATTTTGACTCCCTCTGTTGTAATAATTGGCTGGGCTCCAGACCCCTTTCCAGCCATAACCCTCGTATCATGGCCAAATCCAATTAGATGATTTTCATCCAATGGATGCAGATAGTTGCTATAACCTGGTATTTTCAATTCACCCAATACCATTGGCTTTTGAGGGTTTGAACCATCGATTACAAAGAGCGGGTCTGTTTCCTTGAAGGTAACCATATAAATTCGCTCATTCATAAACCTGGCAGAGTAAATTCTCTCACCCCTGGCAAGGTCTTCGAGCTGGCCGATCTGCTTTAAATTTTCATCCAAAATATAGAGATTATTGGTTGACGGGTTTCGATCATCCCACGCTTGCCCCTTGGTAGTGACAACCCTAAAGTTTCCTTTATACTCATCCATTGAAAATTGGTTTAAGACTGTTCCTTTTAATTCAGCGGAATTTTGAAACTCTGCTTTTCGGCCGTTTAAGCTGAATTTATAGATGCTGCTGTCAGGGCTGAAGCCCCTGTCTGTTGTAATAGGTTCATGATGGTAATTAGGAACAGCCAGATATAGATTGTTTTTGGACATATATAGTTCCGTTCCGCTTCCCAGGTAGGTTGCTATGCCCAAATCAGCTTTTGGGTCTTCCAAATCCATAACGGCTATATTTGTGTAATTTGCATTTCTGGAATCTGGAAAGTATTGAATTTCATTATAATCAATTATTTGCAGATCCTTGTTTTGGGCTGTATCAGAATATCGGGGACGAAGATCGGCATCTTCATTTCTTTCAAGAATCCAAAAGTCGGGATAATGGCTTGTAATCATAAAAACCTTCCCATCCATTAGTCTCGAAGCAAGCAAACTGCCTTCGATTTCAATCTCCCTTAACATTTTTGGCTGCTGTTTATTTTGGACATTGTATACGATGGCTTTTGTTGATTGAAATGCTGGTGCAATCAGTATATCAGCTGCTCTTTTGTCTTGACTTTTAGTCAGCTCTTTAAAGCTGTGGCCCAAGACAATTAATTGGTTTCCTTCCAAAAATAAGTGAGAGGGAGAAAAGGATGGATTAAAGGTAAGCACTGAGTCCATTTGCATTTTGTCAGCAGGGACTCCTCTAATAATCTGTACCTTCCCTTCGCTTATTCTATATATATGGGTTCCATCTGTTTTTACTATGTCGGCTTCGTCAATTCCCTGAACTTGAACATTGGTCTCTGAGTGATCCTGTTCAGCTGTATCAGCCGCACTTTTTTCATTGCTGCTTTCCAGGCTTACAGCCATATCCCTGCCATCGATATATTTCTGTTCTTTAAGAAGTTTTAAAAAATAAGCATTTAACTTTTCCTTTGACTCTATGGTCGGCAGGGTTTCTTTAACCGTAAAAGCAGCTTCTATGGAACGATTTAATCTTCTTCCGGATTCTGCTTTAATGCCTTTTTTTAAAACTAACGAATAATGAGGGGAATTCACTTGATATCCGTTCTTTGGGGGCTCGATGAGTACGGTCCTTTTGTCCTCGTCCAATGATACATTGACATTCTGTTTCTTGCCAACTTGGTCCAGCACATAGACTGTTTGGCTATTCACACTTCGAGCATCCAGTTCTTTTGAAAACTCCACCTCCCAAACTTTATTTTTCAATACAATGAGTTCTTCACTTTTTCCAGCTAGATCACTAATCACTTTTAACCGGGTCCCAAAGATAACCGAAACCAATAGAAAAAAAATGACCGCCATACCGCCTATTAAAAGCCACTTTTTCTTCATTTTAAACACCCCTTTTAAAACAATTGACGGGTTCTATCTTCCAATTGTTACAAATTCCAAATGATATATTTTCAGGAATTAATGAACTCTTTTGCGAAGAGAGGTAAAATGGAAATTAGATCAGGATGGGAAAGAGGTTTTATCTGTGCAAGGTCCAGCAAACAAAAATTATGGCTTTCTATTGTTAATATTGGCGAATATGATTTGGGGAGGAAACTTTGTTATTGGCAGATTGGGAGTTGAGTATTTCCCGCCGCTGCTTTTTTCTTTATTCAGATGGCTGATTGCATTTATGATTCTTACTCCTTTTATGGTAAAGCCGCTTAAAAAGGATTGGAAAATTCTTTGGCAGCATAAACCTGTCCTTTTGCTTTTGGCAGTGACAGGGGTGGCAGGCTATAATACGATTATTTATTTTGCCCTGCAATACACAACCTCTATAAATGCATCAGTAGTAAATAGTACAACTCCTTTATTCATAGCAATCTTCGCTATTTTTATTTTGAAAGAAAAACTCTCATTTCAGCAGATTACCGGAATTATTTTATCTGTAATCGGAATTTCGTTCATCATTTCAAGGGGTTCGATTGATTCTTTCCTTTCTTGGAGCATAAATACGGGAGACCTTTTTGTTTTAACTGCCGTATTTTTGTGGGCTTTGTATTCAGTTATTGGGAAAAAATATTCGGGCATATTGCCTGCGCTTTCGACTTTTTATGTGACTTCATTTCTTGGTATTTTGATATTGGCGCCTTTAAGTTTGATTGAATACAGGCTTTCTGGTATAGGACCGGCCTTCTCGGCTTTTTCGGTTGGGATTCTGCTTTATGTTGGCTTTATGGCCTCCATTGTCGCATTTTTATCATGGAATTATGGAGTTTCAATAATTGGAGCTTCTAAAGCGGGGGTTTTTCTAAATCTTTTACCTGTTTTTGCAACTGCTTTTGCAGTTCTTTTCACAGCTGAATCTCTATACCATTACCAAGTTATAGGCGGAGTTATCGTTATTTTTGGTGTATTGCTTTCATCCAATATTTCTTTCGGAGTTTGGAAAAGAAATATAAAGCAAAACAGTATTTCCCCGTATAAGGCCCAATAAAAAAACTCCTCGCTATTGCGGGGAGTTTTCTCTCTATATTATTACCAATCCTGGGTTCTCTCAAGTAAAATATCGATTTCAACTTGTCTGATCATATAGCCAAGATCTTCTTCTGCAATTTCTGATGTGGATTCCAAAATCTGATCAATATCCATTTGCACCAATCTCATAACCAGACCTCCTATTTTAATATTCGTTCAACATATACAGGGTTTATGTATATTTTCTCTTTCCTTTTATACTATTCGTGCCGCTCTCAACCGGTGTGGGGGTACCTCAAAAAGTTTTTTCTTAGCCTAATTACCCACATTCATTCTTTAGTAAACCTATGTGTCCAAAAACTTTCATGTGATCAAAATGAATGATTAATCCCTATTTGTCACACACCCTTTCCTGTTTAAATAATATATAGTGACTGAAGTTTAAAAAAACTTTTACAGGGAATAGTTTCATCAACTATCACTCTTGCTAGAAGGTGTTTATAATGGAAGCCAATTTTAATGATTTTGCAAAAGTTTTGGAAGCTGCTCTTGATAAGGGGCAATCAGAGAGTCAAATTACGATTCATGAGTTAGTAGATGATATAAAAAACCAGCTGGAGCCATTAATAAATAAAAAAGAAATCGGCTGAATGGCCGATTTCTTTTTTATTACTTGCTAATAAACATCTGAGTCCAGTAAGATCCGTTCTCTGTATATCCAACTCCAATATGAGTGAATGTGCCATTCAGAATATTTTTTCTATGCCCTTCACTGTTCATCCATGCCTGAACGACTTGTTGTGGTGTCTGCTGTCCCATTGCAATATTTTCTCCGGCGCTGCTGTAGTTGACGCCAAAGTCTCTCATCATGTCAAATGGTGAACCATAAGTTGGGCTCGTATGGGAAAAGTAATTCTTTTGCTGCATATCATTTGATTTTGCCTGTGCCACATTACTTAATGGATTACTTGCCTTTAAGGCTGAAAGTCCATTTTTTGAACGTTCTGCATTCGTTAACTCAATTACTTGTGCTTCAAAATTATTGATTTCGTCACCCTGTGCAGCAGGCGCCTGGTTTGTTTCCTCTCGCGTCTCTGGTGCTGCCGGCTGCTGTCCGCCAATTCCTCCCTGGCCGAACGGCTGATTAAATTGGTCAGTTCCAGGCTGGGCTGGAGTCATTCCCTGATTTTGCTGATCTTCCTCTCCAAACTGGAAAAATGGAATACCGCCATCATTGGTTAACTCACTGTGGGGGAATTCCTGGCTTGGCATACCTGTGCTGTAGGAATTCGGGTCAATGGTCAGATAGCCATTATTCACTCTTTGCAATTCAAGAGGAGTCGCTCCCCTTCTTTCTCTTTCCACATTCACATTATTTGTATTGCTTATTTCCTCCAATTCATTGCCTGTCAAATTTCCATTATCCGTCCCTTGCTCGGCATTATTATTACATGCTGCAAGCAAAAGAACGAAAAATACGCCTAACAAAAAGTTTCTGTTAAAAAGTATCTTCATCTTTAGCTGATCTCCTTTAAAATAAATTTACTTTCTTATAATGCGGATTAATGAGGAAAGTATGGTTGGAAATATAGAGAAAAAGTCGAATCTGCCTTATGGGAACTTCCTGAATTTCAAAGCATATTTTGTTGGTAAGGGAACAAATGAGGAGTGATACCTTTGAGGCAATATATCATAACAGGAATGAATGGCGGAGTTTCTTATCAAGGCTTTCCAGCGATGTCTTATGGGCTTTGGTACCAGCCCGTGCACCAGGGATACCCGTTTCACAGCATTTGGGATCCCAGCCATTTTCATGCTCATCATCAGCACTATTCTTCCCCTGTGTGGCAAGGACGGTATTGAGTGCATAAAAAAACGCATGTTACAGAAAATAACATGCGTTTTTTATATACGGTTTATCACAAAAAAAGCAATATGATCATGATCAAAGATGGGATTCCATAATATAAAGCATTTTTCCCGAGAACCTCTTTGTCTTGCCTGTCTTCCCAAGTTTTATAAACTGAATTTTGCTCACTATACCATTCACCGTTGTTTTTCATTTTCTTCCTTCCTTTCTAAAAGGATTTATTATTCAATACCCTTTTTAGAGAGGATTAAAAGTGAAATTCTTCTTTTAGCCTGCGGCCCTTTGGATTGCTGAAATAGCTTTTTCAATATCGTTTTTCGAAACATCATAATGGGTTACAAAACGGACGGAAGTAGGCCCAAATGTGCCTGCAAGAACCCCTTCTGCTTTAATTTTCTCAACGAATTGGGAAGAATCGATATGAAGGTCTTTAACATCAGCCACAACAATATTGGTATCCACTTGATTGATGATGTGAATTCCATTAATTTGGCTTAGCTGTTCGGCAAGATATTGAGCGTTTTCATGATCCTCGTATAAGCGTTCTCTCATTTGTGATAATGCTACAAGTCCAGGAGCAGCTATGATCCCTGACTGGCGAAGCCCCCCTCCAAGCCTTTTACGCCACTTCCTTGCAGAAGCAATAAACTCCCTGTTCCCTGCAAGAATAGAGCCAACTGGTGCACCTAATCCTTTGGATAAACACACTTGAACAGTATCACAATATTGAGTGAGTTCTTTCGCTGGCAGATTTAATGCTGCTGCGGCATTAAATAGTCTTGCCCCATCAATATGTACAGGTATGTTATTTTCTTTAGAGATTTTATGTATTTCCTTCATATTTTCAACCGGAACTGCAGCACCGCCTGCTCTATTATGGGTATTTTCAAGGCAAATCAGGCCCGTCTCTGGATAGTGCTGATCTTCTCCTCTTATGGCATACTTCACTTCAGCGGGGTCCATTGCACCTCTATCACCCCTGATTGTCCTTGTCTGGACACCTCCAAATGCAGATGCAGCGCCGGATTCATAATAAAATATATGGCTTTCTGCTTCAAGAATGATTTCGTTACCTGGACGGCAATGCGTCAAAATCGCTATCTGATTTCCCTGTGTGCCGCTTGTAACAAATAAGGCAGCTTCTTTTCCCAAAATTTCAGCAGCGGTTTCTTCCAATTTATTTATAGTTGGATCCTCGCCATACACATCGTCTCCTACATCAGCTTTATAAGCGGCTTTTCTCATTTCCTCTGTTGGTTTTGTTACTGTATCACTTCGTAAGTCGATCATATCCTCACCCTGCCATTCATTTTTTAGTCCATGTTACTTCACTATTCTGTATTTTTCAATAAAAAAGGGTGTTCATGAACATAAAACTTATAGTTGATTTCGGCAATTTATTCTTTGAGCGAAATCTACGGACAATGTTAACGGAGCAAAAGAAAATAAGAGTCCTTAAGGAAGGCCTCTTATTTTTGCTTATTCAAGAAATATAAAAACCAGACGGCATGGTTCTGTTCATCCCCTGCTGCCCTTTTAAAAACTTCTTTAATGGTTGGATCTGATGTCTGCTCAGCTATATCCAAATAAAAATCCACAGTATCTTGTTCGTCATTAAATGAAAAATCCAAACCTTCCTTATAGGTGTTCGGGCAATCTTCTGTCATTTGGGCTTGGTGCTGCTGGCCGGTCAGGTTCATATAAATTTGACTGAATTGCTGAAAGTGCTTAATCTCATCTTGTCTGATTTCTAAGATTTGGTCTTTTTCTTTTTGGTTAGAAGCCATTTCAGAAAGCTTTTGATAACATTGAACAGCACCATATTCACCGTTGATGGCCTTTGCAATATCTGCTGCCATTTTATCATTCTGGCGACCATTCATGCTGCCCTGATAGTAATAATATGGATACATAACTCAAACCTCCCTGGGCGGAATTTATTATCTATCCTATGGTTTTTTCTTAAAACAGGTGCCTGAATAAATGATATCGTTTTCTTTTCATCTTTAAAAAAATGTTCAAAATTTGTTCAAAAATACATTTTTCCTATCAAACCCTTGTTGTAAATGTACTTTGACAATAATAATTAGCTTGCTTATTGCTTACATTTATTTCCTTCTAACATTTGTCACAACTTATCGTTTTTCTCTATGTTATTATCATTTACACAGTGATAACTAGGTTTAATAAAGGTTTTGTCTGTTCAGGTTTTTCATCAATATATTTTTTTGACAGATTTGTGAAAAACCGCACATTATTTGTGAATTATTTAACAATAGTTGTCTTTAACAAAAGGAGATGAAAATCAGATGAAGAAATTTCTGCTCTCTTTAACAGCCTTATTGCCCCTGTTTGTTCTCAGCGGCTGCAATATGGTTGTGTTTGAACCGCAGGGCCCTGTTGCAAGAAGCATTACTGATTTAATAAACTGGTCCCTGATCTGGATGCTTCTCGTAGTTGTAGTCGTATTTGGATTATTCGGCTACATCGTTTGGAAATACCGTGAACGTCCTGAAAATATGGACTATGAACCACCAGAGGAGCATGGCAGCACACTTTTGGAAATTATTTGGACAGGAATACCAATCCTAATTGTTATTGCCTTGACAATCCCTACAGTTAAAACCCTTTATGCTCTTGAAGAAGTGCCTAAAGGATATGAAGAAAAAGAGCCTATTACCATACATGTTACATCTGCTGACTGGAAATGGATTTTCAGTTATCCGGAAGAAGGAATTGAAACTGTTAACTATGTCAATATTCCGGAAGATACTCCTGTTTTATTTAAGATGACTTCTGCCAGCACGATGCAATCCTTCTGGGTTCCTGCCCTGGGCGGACAGAAATATACAATGCCAAAAATGGAAACAGAGCTGTATCTTGTGGCAGATAATCCTGGATCCTATGAGGGGCAGAATACGAACTTTAATGGACGCGGCTATGCGGATATGAAATTTGAAGTACTTGCACAAACCCATGATGAATTTGACCAATGGATTGAAGATGTAAAAAAGACAGCTCCAAAGTTAACAGAATCTGAATATGAGGACTTGCTAAAACCTACCCATATGGGAAGATTGACATTCTCAAATACTCATTTAGATTGGGTGAACCATGCAGACCCCAATTCCAAGTCATATACCAACCCAGAGTTATACAGAGGCCATGGATATCAAGGAAAAGTATTTGAAGAACAGGATAATTATAAAAGCAATGAAGCTAATGTGATCGAAAATCATGGACAGACTGGACATGATGAAAGCGAAGATAACCATGGAGGTGACCATAATGGACATTAAATGGGATGAATTTTTTATTACTGGAGATCCCCTTATACTAGGTTCACAGATTGCTATTCTTTTAACTATGATTGGCGCAGTGGCCGGGATCACGTATTTGAAAAAATGGAAATACCTTTGGACAGAGTGGTTTACCACTGTTGATCATAAAAGAATTGGAATTATGTATATCATTTCTGCCGTTTTAATGTTTTTCCGCGGCGGAATGGATGGATTGCTAATGAAAGCCCAAACAGCACGACCTGAAATGGGATTTCTCGATTCACAGCATTATAATGAAATTTTCACAACCCATGGCGTAATTATGATCCTTTTCATGGCGATGCCGTTTTTGATTGGATTAATGAACGTTGTGATTCCGCTGCAAATTGGTGCGCGTGATGTCGCGTTCCCTCAGCTTAACGCATTAAGCTTTTGGCTGTTTTTCAGCGGTGCTATGCTGTTTAATATTTCGTTTGTTATTGGCGGTTCTCCTGATGCTGGCTGGACATCCTACTTCCCTCTTGCCGGAAAGGAATTCAGTCCGGGAATCGGAAATAACTATTACGCAGTCGCCCTGCAAATTGCCGGTATTGGTACATTAATGACAGGGATTAACTTCATTGTTACGATTTTAAAAATGAGAACAAAAGGCATGACACTAATGAAAATGCCGATGTTCACATGGACGACTTTTGTTACGTCAATCCTTATAGTGGCAGCATTTCCGATCTTTACGGTTGCTTTGGCGCTGATGACGTTTGACCGTCTTTATGGAACACACTTCTTTACTGTGTCCGGCGGCGGAATGGATATGCTATGGGCCAATCTATTTTGGTTATGGGGACATCCTGAAGTTTATATTGTGGCACTTCCAGCATTCGGGATTTTCTCTGAAGTTATTGCGACATTTTCTCGCAAATCTCTTTTTGGATATAAATCGATGGTCTTTTCCATCCTTGGCATTGCACTTTTAAGTATGGTGGTTTGGGTCCACCATTTCTACACAATGGGCTCAGGGCCTGCTGTTAACTCCTTCTTCTCGATCACAACGATGGCCATTGCCATCCCGACTGGAGTTAAAATGTTTAACTGGCTGTTCACCATGCGGAAAGGCCGCATTAAAATTACTTCCGCCATGCTGTGGGCACTGGCTTTTGTACCGAACTTTGTTATTGGCGGTGTAACAGGCGTCATGCTGGCGATGGGTGCAGCAGATTACCAGTATCACAACACATTATTCCTTGTAGCCCACTTCCATTACGTGTTGATTCCAGGTGTGGTGTTTGCGGTATTCGCTGCACTATACTACTGGTGGCCAAAAATGTTCGGCTTTATGCTTAACGAAAGAATTGGAAAATGGCATTTCTGGCTATTTGTGATTGGCTTTAATCTCACGTTCATGCCCATGTTCTTCCTTGGCTTAAACGGAGCAGTACGCCGAGCATACACTTATTCTGCAGAGTCAGGATTTGCTCCGCTATTTGGTCTATCAGCTATTGGTTCTATTATTTTGGCAGCTGGATTTGCTGTATTCTGCTACAACATTTACTGGAGCGTCCGCTATGCTCAGAGAAATATCTCGAGCGATCCATGGGATGCAAGAACACTGGAATGGTCAACTGCGTCACCTGTTCAATTTTATAACTTTGCGAAGCTGCCGGAAGTTAAGACATTGGATCCTTTCTGGCACATGAAGAAAAACAACGAAGGTTTGACGCTGCATGACAGTGAAATTGAAGAGATTCATATGCCAAGCAATTCATGGGTACCGATTTATATGGGCGTTATCTTTGGAATGGCCGGCTTCTTCCTGGTATTTGAATGGCATATTGCTGCTGCTGTTGCCGCAATCGGCATTCTTGCAGGATTACTCATTCGTTCATTCGATTACAATGAAGGCTTCCATGTGAAAAAAGATGAGATTCACAGAATTGAAAATGCCTGGAGAAAGACTGAAGGAGAGGTGCACGATCATGTCAGTTAATCTTGATAGGTCATTGCCGCTTGAATACCAAACTGAGCAAGACAAGATGAATATTCTTGGTTTCTGGGTATTCCTTGGAGCAGAAATCGTCCTATTTGCTACCCTTTTCGGAGTGTATGGCGTTCTGTACGAACGTTTTGCTGGAGGGCCGACTCATAAAGATATTTTTGTGATAAAGGACGTCATGATTCAAACGATCCTCCTTTTAACGAGCAGCTTCACAATGGGAATCGCCATCTTTGAAATGCGGCGTAATAACTTAAAAGGCCTTATTACTTGGCTTGTGCTCACCCTTGCTCTTGGTGCCGGCTTCCTATTCATGGAGGTTAATGAGTTCATTCACTATGTCCATGAAGGTGCAACGATGCAGACAAGCGCGTTTCTTTCCAGCTTATTCGTCTTGTTAGGAACACATGGGGCGCACGTGACTCTCGGAATTGGCTGGGCCATCATGGTCATCCTTCAATTACTGAAAAGAGGTCTTACTCCAACGACAGCAAGGAAAACTTTTATTATCGGTCTATATTGGCACTTTCTTGATGTTGTTTGGATCTTTATTTTTACATTTGTGTATTTGAAAGGATTGGTGGCATAAATGGAAAAGCAGGCGAAAAGCTTCCCTATTAGCCATGTCATTGGATTCGTTGCCTCCCTTGTACTTACATTTGCAGCAGCAGGCATTGCTTTAAAAACGAATCTTTCTTTTAAAGTGATCATGTGGATTATCGGCTCACTGGCTGTTGTCCAGGCAGGCATGCAGCTGTTCATGTTCATGCATTTGCGTGAAGGCGAAGACGGAAAAACAAATTTAATCAATATGATTTATGCTGTGTTTATGGTTATTGTTGTTGTCGTAGGTTCTATATGGGTTTTGACAGCTGGGCACGCAGCCCATTAATACAGAATAAAACCGGTCTCCATATTGGAGGCCGGTTTTATTTATATTGTCTTATTCCTTTACTTCCTTCTGTCATTTCCTCCATCACATGAATAAATATTCCGAACCCAAAAATCAGCATAGATGAAACCATTATACTTAAGCCTATAGATAGAATATACTCACCTTTGATACCGCTTACAAAAAAACTGCTTATAAATACTGCAAATCCAAGAATTAGGCCAGATGCAGTTAGATTTCTAAAAAAACGCAAGACCCTCTGCTGTTTTTCATTCATTTTTGCTCATCCCCTTTTTACTAAATATTCTAACTTTGTTCACAAAAATGTCAAACTTTTTTTGTCACAAATTTGTCACAGTTTTCGCCGAAAGAAAAAACGTCTTGCCATTTTGGCAAAAACGCTAGTTTCTTCTATTGATATAGCTTCTTAATTTGTTCCAGATCTTTTTTTAAGCTGCAAATTTCCTGGCGTGTCAGCATCAGAGGCATTTGGTCATATAATGTAATGATTTGTCCATCCTCATCATCTTCATGAAGTGATAAGTATCGGTACAAATTTTCACACTGTACTTTATTAAGGACTGATTGGGTGTTGAAGTTTTTAACTTTATGAATTTCAAAAGCACTGGCTTCCGCGTCATATACACCAGAGATAATGCTTCCTTGCAATGAATTAGACAAGGTAATCACTCTCCTTTTTGAGTAATATACCCAATTTTCAGGAGTTCGTTACCCACATCATTAAAAAACCTCTTCGGATGGATGATCCAAAGAGGTTTATCGTTAAGAAGCCCGTTTGTTTACTGTGATGCTGCCATCCGCTTTTCTAAGAACTAATCTTGGCGCCGATGAAATTAATAATACCGCCACGATGGAACATAATATGGCTGCTCCCAGCATGGTTGCGCCATTTGCCAGGAAGGAAAACAGAACAGGTGACATTCCCTCTGGTGCATAGCTTCCGAAAAAGAGAACACCTGCAATAAAATGCCAGAAATAGCGGGCGAAGCTTCCAGCAAAAATGGCTAACACAATCCAGCCAAGTGCCTTTTTCTTGTTTTCATTGCGCAATTGTTTTTGGATTGGAAGATAAAACAAACCAGCAAATCCTATAAAAGCAAAAGCAATAAAATACTCTATAAAAGCCTGCAGTGGTGTAGCAATCCATGCATCTCCCATCGCAATCTGCAATATGCCCCATAATAAGCCTGCTATAAAGCTTACTTTAAAGCCCCATCTGAATGCCAGTATAAAAATCGGAATCATGGCAGCAGAGATAGATATTGATGGCGAAAGTTTAATAGATGGCAGAAAATCCAGGATAATGGCAAAAGCTGCGAAAAAGGATGCCTCGATCATCGCTGCCAAGCTTAATTTTTTCATAAAAAAATCCCCCTTCAAAAGTATGACGATACCCCAAAGGAGAACAAGCAGGCAGAGTGATTCCTTCTGCCTTTTATTCCACATTCCTGCGCTAGCATTAACTAACAGGTTCAAAGGGTCAGAACACCAATGTGTTCACTCTCAGCAAAAATGCTCCCCTTGTGGTAACGTTATCAAATTATTCCATTTTATTATATATTATTTTCTAATCTATGGAAAGGGTTTATTTACCTTCCTCAAATAGCTCTTGCTCATCCCATTTGCCATACCGGTAATAAAGGAAAGCGATCACACTGCTAATGGCAAAGCTGACTCCCATGCCTGCAGCGATGCCCTTCTCCCCCATAAATTTTGAAAAAAGATAGGTCAAAGGATAGCGCAGAACCCAAAAAGAAATGATGTTAAGTACCAGCACCTGAAACATTGCTCCAGAAGCCCTTACTATCCCATTTAGGATAAAATTAATACCAAGCAATGGATAAAAAAATGCTATCATTTTTAAATAATCGGTTCCATATTCAAGCGCTTCTTTTTCCTGGATAAACAGGCTTACTCCATATTCAGCCATCAATACCGTTATCAGTGCGATGACAAGCATAAATACAAGATTATAAATCACTCCGAAAAGAGCAATTTTATGAACGCGATCCCATTTATTACTGCCAATATTCTGCCCTGCCATACTGTTTACAGCAGTCCCCAAAGCCATAGCCGGGAGCATAATGATGCTGTCTATCCGCTGTGCTGCACCAAATCCGGCAACCACATCTCCCCCAAACGATGTGACAACACTCATAATGGCCATCACCCCAGCTGAAATAACGGTCATTTGCAGACCAGATGGAATGCCAAGCTTGAAAATGAATGCTGCCTCTTCCTTCTGCGGCCATGAAGGCATGGTGAATGGTGCCAGATTTTTGCGGAGAATAAGCGCCATGCCGGCCAGAAAAGCAATTCCCTGTGAAACAATGGTTGCATACGCAGCCCCTTCTATTCCAAGATTAAATATCCAAATGAAAAGCGGATCCAAAATTGCATTCAGAATCACCGCAATGAACACAAAGTATAATGGAGTTTTACTGTCTCCCAAAGCACGAAGCACAGTGCCGATAAAATTATAGCCAAATAAAAATAGAATGCCGAGAAAGTTAATTTGCAGATAAGCTGCTGCGTCTGGAATTATTCCCGCAGGAGTCCCCATGAAGACCAATATTTTTTCGGAAAATAAAAATCCTGCCAAGCCGAGTCCTATGGATAGGACTGTTAAAATCACGACGAAGGCATTTAAATATCTCTTAAGCCCCTTTTCATTGTCTCCTCCCTTTTGCTGAGACAAAATGGTCAAAGTAGCATTGTTAATGCCAATAATAAAGGAAAGCACAGTAAAAATAACAGTCCCTGAAACCGCTATGGCTCCCAAAGCATTAGCTCCAAGCAAATTTCCGACCCACAAACTGTCAATAAATTGATAGGAAACCTGCAGCAAATTTGTCAGCATGATGGGTGCTGAAAAAATAAGGAGCTGTTTAAATATATTCCCTTTCGTAAAATCCTGCTGGCTGTTCATCCCCTACACCTTTTTCTATTTATAAAGTAATAAGTTCTATTATCAATGATTTTCCTTTTAACTTCCAATCATATGAATTTAAAACGCAAAACGGCGTTTGGATAGCTTTTCCTACTTTCGAGATAAAATAAATTTGTTTTGGGAATCTCAAAAATAAGATTGTTTGGGCCCGGATCATACTTGGAATGGTGCTAGTCTGATTGTGTGCATTCCCTTTTGTCACATATCTTTCACAAATAAGCATCTTTTAAGGCCTGTTATAGCACACTTTAGCGGCCAAAATATTATTTTTCCATAATTTACAACGTTTAAAAAGTGTAAAAGCCTATAAATAACTTTTCTTTTTCCTTATAATGAGAATATGTTCAATAAGGAGGGAATTAGTTGAAATCACGTTTACAGAAACCTTCGACGATTGTTTCGCTTTTATTGGTGGTCACGGTGATTTTGGCAGCGGTTATTTGGACCGTACAAACAGGAAATAAGGAAGTGACAGTCCCGTTTTCTTCTGTGGAAAAGCTTATTGCCTCCCAGGATGGAAAGACTGTTGCAATACAGGAATATAAAAACGGCAAACTACTAATTACTGCCCCTGATGGAGAGTATATTTCACATGTGCCTCCTAACAGTGAAATGGTTGATAAATTAGTAGAAACCTATAATATACAATATACTTTCGCAACAACAGGCCCGTATACGCCTTGGATTCTTGGCGGATTGGTCTTATTATTCATAGCCATCGGAATTTACTTATTTAAATCTGGAAAAGGCGGAATGGGCGCTACAAATACCATGAAGCAAAGTGTTTCAAAGCCAAAGCCCCTTCCTTCCATTTCACTTGAAGATGTGGGCGGCATCCAGGAAGAAATGAAAGAGGAAATCATGCAGACTCTTTCTATTTTAAAAGAGCCTGAACGCTCGCTGAAAATGGGGATTAAACCCCCGAAGGGCATTCTTTTATACGGACCTCCCGGAACGGGTAAAACATTGCTTGCACAGGCAATTGCCAAGGAACTTGGCGCAACGTTCTTCTCAACCAGCGGTTCCGGCTTTAATGAATTATTTGTCGGTGTGGGAGCTTCCCGTGTAAGAAATCTTTTCCAAAATGCAAGAAAGTATGCACCTGCTGTTGTGTTTATCGATGAAGTGGATGCACTGGCAGGCCGAAGAAAGCAGCATGGCGGAGAAGAAAGTGAAAAAACATTAACCGAACTTCTTGTCCAGCTTGATGGCGGGCATTCCAATGACGGGATTTTGTTTATCGCAGCAACAAACCGAAAGGATATGCTGGACGAAGCATTCCTTCGTCCTGGCCGAATTGACTTCTCTTTCAATGTCCCGCTTCCTGATACAAAGGGCCGAAGAGAGATTATCAACATTCATACGAAAAATAGATTGCTGGCTGAAGATGTCATGACGACTCTTGGTGATTTAGCTGAAAGCACTTCAGGCTTCTCTGGCGCAGACCTTCATTCACTATTTGAAACTGCAAGCCGAAGAGCTGTACGAAATGGCCAGGAAATTATCTCGAAAGAAGATTTGGATTATGCGCTTGACCGTACAATCCTTGGTACCACTACCCGTGCTCTTCAGGATGCAGGAACCAAACAGCGCGTAGCGATTCATGAAGCTGGCCACGCTTTGATTGCAGCTTTGACCAAGCCGGGGTCAGTGCGTAAGGCAACAATCATTCCACGTGGTGAAGCCCTTGGATATGTTGCTCCTATACAAAAGGAACTTCATCTTTCCACAACCAGCGAGCTGCTTGATCAAGTAGCCATGATTCTTGCAGGCGGTGTAGCCGAAAGATTGATTCTCGGTGAGCACAGCATTGGTGTCAGCGGCGATGTTAAGCAAGCTAAGCATATTATCGAGCAAATGGTCGATACAGGTCTGCTGGATAACGGCTTCGAGCTTACTTTTAATAAAGGACAAAAAGAAGCTAAGATGCAGGATCTATTCCAAAAAGCGCTGGAAAGATGCGAACTGTTAATTGCAAACCATCAGCCGCAATTTGAAAATCTTGTAGAAGCTCTTCTTGAAAAAGAGACTTTGGAAGGTACAGAGGTTCAGGAGATTGTGGGAGAATTAAATGTTGATATGGTTATAGCTTAAAAGTGAAGCCGGCCCTGAATGGGGCCGGCTTTGTTATTTGTATGGGGTATATGTTTCGCTGACTGAGATTATTGCAATGGTTCATTTATAGCGGGTGCTTTTTTACATTAATGTGACCTCTTTCTTTGATGGATTGTTCCCATTATAGTTAGTGAGATTAACGACGAAATAGTCTGCTCCCTCTTAGATATGGTAGTTAATCATTGGGATTAACGACGAAACTGTCTGCTCTTCCTTGGAAATGGTAGTTAATTATTGGGATTAACGACGAAATTGTCTGCTCTCCCTTGGATATGGTAGTTAATCATTGGGATTAACGACGAAATTGCCTGCTTTCCCTTGGGTATGGTAGTTATTCAGTGACATTAACAACGAAACTGCAATCTTCCCCTATGCGATGGTAGTTAATTATCATCTTTTATAATAAATTATTCGAACTAGTTTCCTTGTTCTCAGCTTTTGTTCTGCAATCGGCCGGTAAATCCGTATTTTGGCCGGTATTTCTTTCCAATCGGCCGGTAAATGCGCTGTTTTGGCCGGTATTTCTCTATAATTGGCCGGTAAAACTGCTGATTTGACCGGTATTTATATCTTATCCGCAAAGAGCAGCCTTTTTAGCAAAAAAATCAAAGCCCCAGCCTGAAAGTTTGTTTTGGCTGGGGCTTTTTCAGTTATTTGATTGTTATTTTAGCAGAATTATAGTTGTTTCCCTTTTCAACCGGGTTGTAATTTTTTTCGATATTGCCGGCTGCGTCTACGGAGAACCAGTTGATGGTTGTTGTGTTTTCAATTTTAAGCTTTTCTGCTTGCTCACGGGTTCCGCTCAGCTGCAGTTTATTGGATTCAAAAGTTGGCCTGGTTCCATCCAGTGTGTAGTAGATGCTGGCTGGTTCGCTTGTTTGGAACTCAACATTTACTGGTCCATTAAAGGTTCCTTTGCCAGGCACAGCCTTTGTGGACGGAGACTGTTTATCCTTAAATTGGTTATAGGCAACCTCAATCAATCCGATAAGGCCATTGGCAAATTCCATTGCTTCTTCATGGCCTTCTTCAAAGTCCGGCTGGAATCCAACTGCTCTCCATCGATCTTCTTCTTCATCCCATAAATCGGCCCCAACTTCAAAGTTCCATGCGTAGATTCCTTTTTCATACCATAAATAATCAGCTGAATTGCCGGCTGCTGAGTATAATACATCTGGAATTGGGCCTGTACGGCTTGGTAAAATAACAGTGCCGCGGTGATCCTGAATTTCATTTAAAATATGATCAGATGCTGCCCAATAGAAGGCTTCCTCACCTGCAGTCGGTCTTGGGAGTGTCGTGCGGTTTGCATCATAGGCACCTGGCGACCACATGAAATAACCGCCGTAGCTATGGATATTCATCGCAAATTTAATATTCGGGTTTTGATCTGCCAGCCAAACTAGATTTTGTGCTTCAGGCTCAGATGTTTCTTCAGGACCGGCATATGTGGTGCTCGTACAGTTTGTAGTACTGGCTCCAATAAAACCATCGAACGCGGAACCGACTGAATGGTTACGGTTCAAGTCCACTCCCCAGCTATTTCGGCGCTCTGGGTCAGATGCCGTTGGACCGCAGTGGTTGGTCATGTTTTTCCGCTGCATATTATAATCATAGAAGCTGTAATGGGCTCCATCCGGATTCGCAGATGGAACCAGGAAAATGTCCAGGTTATCTACTAACTTTCTTGTTTCTCCATCATGAGCATAGTTACGAAGCAAACGTTCCGCCGTTTCTATTGTAACCAGCGGAGTCACCCATTCACGAGCATGCTCTTGTGCATAGCCAAGCACACCAGGCTTTGAACCGTCCCGATGCTTTCCAATTCGAATGGCTTTTACAGTGAATGGATCTCGTGAGATTTTTCCCGGAGCTTTAAGGTTATCGGTTAACTGGGCTTCTGTTGGATCAACATTTCCCAATCCACTATTCCCTCTGTATGTAGTGGCAGTTACCAGATTGCTTGCCTGGGAATTAATTGCTGCTGCGACCTCTCTTGCAGCGCTTACGGAATTCCCGTTAGAATCGGTCGCTAATTCCACAATAATCCGTTTCTCTTCAACTATTACATTAAGAGGAGAATGGGTGTCACCTGTATTTCTGAATTCTACAGAAATATCGTTTCCGCCCTCATGCCCCCACGCTTTTGATGTCATTACCACACTGTTATCCGTCATACTGCCAAGGATCGCCTGTGCATTCCTGCGGTAACCGTTTGTTTTATTCGGCATTTCAATAATTTCAACTAAATCAGGAAATTCCGCTGCCAATTTTTCTGCCCGCTCGTAAAGTTCGGTAGGATCCATATAATGGTCTACAAAGTCTTTTACATAATGCTTTTTCGGATTTCCAGGCTTATCATCGCCAAGCCATTCTGTTACAGACTGGCTTGCTGTACCGCCCAGATTGCTTTCAATTTTTACTTGATTCGGTATCTGATCTATAGGCAAAAGCAAATAGTGGTATAGATACTCCCCCATATCTACCTTCCTGCTGAGTGCAGCAGTTTTCTCAACACCATCCTCTGCCCAGTGCGCAGTCAAAGCGGTGCTTGATGTTTCTCCTGCATTAGACTTCGCTTCAAGGTATAAAAATGTGCCGGATTGATTCGTGAAATGATTGGCTCTCAAAATAGTAATCTGATCCTCAGCAGCCGTGATTGAATTCTCCTGCTGCTGTGCCTGTCTGCGTTCCTCCGTTCTTTCCTTCCATTGTTTTTCATTGATTAAAGTTTCTTTCACTTTAATCCCATGAGTTTCTAAAAGAGCGATTTCTGTCGGCGTTACAACAGCATCAGCCTCAATAACACCATCATGCTCGTGGATCCGGTGAGTCAAATCAATGCCCAATTCCTGCAATTTATCCATTGCCTGCTTATTCGGCACCTCAAGCTGGACGACAGATACAGATTCTTCAACTGGCAATGGCTGTCCATCCTGTTGAACAGCAGCGGTTGGTGTGCTAAAGGATGGGTATACCGTGGAGAAACCCAGCCCGGAAATTGCAGTCAAGACGACTAGACCGCTTTTCCACTTCTTATTCTTTGACAAAAAACATGCACCTCCTATTTTTCTGTTGGCTGTTTTCGCAAAGTT
>NZ_JAGGQS010000031.1:0-16636 GCF_018613175.1 Bacillus sp. ISL-47
AAGGCTAAGCGGTCTCATTAACATTTGAAAGTTTTTAGCAGCTTTTTTGGAAGGCTTTTTTGTAAAAGGCTTTTTTCGACGGAAAACTAATGCTAGCCCACTGAGTTGATTGGAGTGGAAGGCACCTTGATCCTCGAAAATGCATCCGCATTTTCTTCGTGCGATGGTTACTCAAGGGTGTTTATTCAATGTCCTGCGGGAAGAGAGGGAGCGGGAGACCCCACAGGCGTGAAACGCCGAGGAGGCTCTCGTTCCTCCCCGTGGAAAGCAAGTGACTGGAGCGGAAATCAACGGGCAAGCTTTTATAGTCCAAAAACAACAATCTAAACGAAAAGAGCTTTATAATTTAACAACTTCTAAATAATGCAGCTGGTGCCCGTCTTTTTCATATACTTTAAATGTAAAGCCTTCAGCTTCAATGGCAGTTCCGATATCAGCGTCATCCATATGCTGAGTCAGGAACCATCCGCCAATTGTATCTACATCTTCGTGGTGAAAATCTGTCCCAAGCAGATTGTTAACATCCTCAATCAGCAATTTGGAATCCAAAATATAATGATGATCATTTATTTTTCGAATTTCAGGGATTTCATCTTCGTCAAATTCATCCCGTATTTCACCGACGATCTCCTCAAGGATATCCTCAACAGTTACTAATCCGGACGTGCCGCCATATTCATCGATCAGTATCGCCATGTGTGTCCGTTCCTTTTGCATTTTGACAAGCAGGTCATGTATCGGAATGTTTTCAATAACATGGATAACGGGATTAATGAATGAATCCAAATCCAAATTCTCTGGCTTTACTCGGTTTGTCAAATTGGCTGTCAAGAATTCCTTCACATTAATGAAACCGCGAATATTATCTTTGTCGCCATCTTCCACAGGGTATCGCGTGTAATTTTCAGATTGAATGGTGTCGATGATCTCTTTAAAGCTGTCGTCAATGGAAATCGTAATCATTTCCGTCCGCGGGACCATGATTTCTTTTGCTACTCTTTCGTCAAATTCAAAGATATTGTTCATGTACTTCAATTCATTTTTATTAATTTCACCGCTTTTATAACTTTCCGATAGAAGGATTCGGAGTTCCTCTTCCGAATGGGCGATTTCATGTTCGGATGCCGGTTTTAAGCCAAATAGGCCAACAAGGACACGCGCTGATCCATTTAAGAACCAGATAATGGGATAGGCAATTTTATAAAACCATATAATCGGTTTTGCAAATGCCAAGGTAACAGTTTCTGCCTTTTGAATGGCAACCGTTTTGGGAGCAAGCTCCCCAATTACAACATGAAGGAAGGTTACAATGGCAAAAGCAATACCAAACGATAGTAAATGGGTAACCGATTCATTCAGCTCAAAATACTCAAACAATGGGTGCAAGAGCTTCTCAACAGTAGGTTCACCAAGCCAACCAAGTCCTAATGCAGTCATGGTGATTCCCAGCTGGCAGGCTGATAAATATTCATCTAAATGAGATACGACTTTTTTGCCAGCTGCTGAGCCTTTTTTTCCTTCAGCAATGAGCTGATCGATCCTCGAACCACGGACCTTTACTATGGCAAATTCAGTTGCGACGAAAAATGCGGTTAATGCTATTAATAAAGCAATCAGTAATAAATTTATGGTTGTAGTCAACGAGCAGTCTTACATAATGTAAGACTTACACCTCCTAAGGTTGTGTGTTATGATTCCCTGCAAATTATCAGGGCATTAATACAGGTCATTAGCTCAGCAATAAGAGCAATGACTGAATTAATGATAAGCTTTCGTTTGATAATTTCTTTTTAAAGTGTTCATATTTATTTGGGTCAGATTCCTTCAACTGAGAAAGAGCCTTGGTTACATCCTTCTCCAAATCCTGTATCTTTAAGCGGAGTTCAAGAACATCCACTTCTTCAGAAAATTGGCTGATCGCCTTATTTTTAATTTCCTCTAATGATAATCCATCATCTTTACATTTTTCAATAAAAGCAATACGTTCGATAGAGGAGTAATCATAATAACGGTAATTTGAAGGGGAACGTTCTGCTTTTAATAAGCCCAGTGTTGTATAGTAATCTATTGTTCTCTTGGTAACATTAGCTTTCTCAGCCAGCTCCCCAATTCTTAACTTCTCAGCCCCATGGAAGACCCCTCCAAACTATAACGTGATGGTAATAGTGTTAATTATACACGTATGGGTGATAGGCTAGCAATAGAAATGATTGTTAGCGTTTGGCCTTTCCTTTCAAGTTCTAAGTAGACCAGGGCTGGGTAATGTTTATATGAATTGCCATTTTAAATCAATTAAAAAACCGGCACTGCGAATCAGTGCCGGTCTCAATATATTAGTTTGTCTTCAGTTTTTCTCTTTTTTCCTCAGTTTCTGCCACAATAACAGCGCATGCAGCGTCACCGGTAATATTGACGGCTGTACGTGTCATATCAAGCAGACGGTCAATTCCGATAATTAAAGCGATACCTTCGACCGGCAGGTTAACTGAATTCAGGACCATTGCCAGCATAATTAGGCCGACTCCCGGTACACCGGCAGTACCTACGCTTGCAAGAACGGCTGTTAGGACAACAGTAATAAGCTGAGTGAAGGTTAGATCCACGTTGAATACCTGTGCAATGAAGATTGTGGCGACACCCTGCATAATAGCTGTTCCGTCCATATTGATCGTGGCGCCGAGCGGCTGGACAAAACTGCTTATGGACTCGGGCACTTTAAGGTTTTTCTGGGCGGTGCTCATGGAAATCGGCAAAGTGGCATTACTGCTGGATGTACTAAATGCAACACCCATGGCAGGTGCAAAGCCTTTAAAGAACCATAAGGGACTCTTCTTTGCAATGACGGCTACTGAAGTTCCATAGGTCAAGATGGCATGTACAATAAGTGCAAGTACGACAACGATCATATAAAGGCCCATTGCTTTGATGGCATCAAGTCCCTGGCTGCCGACAGCAGAAACAATCAAGCCAAAAGTTCCATATGGAGCAAATTTCATTACCAGATTAACAAGATACATCATAAGGTCATTGCCTTGTTCAATTAAATTCAGTATTCCTTTTGTTTTGTTTCCCAGCATGGTAAGTGCAAAACCGACAAATACAGAGAAAGCAATAATCTGAAGCATATTTCCTTCTGCGAACGCTTTCACTGGATTGGTTGGAATAATATTTAATAATGTGTCAGAGACCGGCGGCGCTTCCTTTGATTCAAACTGTGCATTTGTTATATCAAACTCTCCGACATTTCCCGGCTGGATCACTGCTGATAGGGCCAAACCTATCGTAATGGCTATTGACGTCGTAACAAGGAAGAATGTGATCGTTTTAATTCCGATCCGGCCAAGTTTTTTTGGATCGCCAAGTCCTGCAGTTCCAAGTGTAATAGAAAAGAAAACAATCGGTACAACCAGCATATTAATAAGATTTAAAAAGATCTTTCCAAGCGGAGTAAAGATAAATTGGTCGAGCTGCGGGAAAATGTCAGGTGCAAAAATATTAATTAATAGACCTGTTATACCGCCAGCAATTAAGGCAAGAATAATTTTTGTTGATAACTTCATACTTTTTCCTCCAATGATAAAAATAAACAAATAAACATAAGGGCCAGGATTATTATTACTCCTATTAAGGCCAAAATACAGAAGAATTCACCTAAAATTGGCAACAAAAAAACACAGAGGCAAAAACCACTGTGCAAAAACTGCCGTGTTTTCCTCTCAACACGCTTACGAGGTTAGCTGCCGGATTCGGGTCTTGAGAGTACCCTACCTTAAAAAAGGATTCACCCCATATACTTATGAAATAAGTACAATTGGTTCCCCCGCTCAAAAGATTAAGCGAATCTTATAAAGTTTTTATTGTATAATATTAGGTTCCTGAAAAAGGTTTATTTTTAAAGTTTTTGCCGTTCCAAGGTTATAACTATTTCTATTGTCCTGATAGTAATTTAATATGAATCTTAACGTTTGTCAATTTATAAAACAGAAGTTAAACCTATTTTCCTATATTGCTCTGTGTACAATTCAAATCTTAGAAAAAGCAGCTCAATTTAAAGTTCATAATGAGCTGCATCCCAATGAAATATCTATTTTTAAAAATTCAACCATCTTAATAATGGATGTCTATTCTTGTCTTTAATTTTTACATCTTTCATATTTACCTGTTCCTGATGCTCTGAAAGCCACTTTTTTAGCTCTGCCTTGTCCTTACAATGTGTATAATACATTTCTCCATTTTTGCCGGTTGCGCTAACGACATATCTGCAAGTATTCCCCATAGTACACCCTTTTCAAATAATATCTTAGAGAATTATAACAAGTATTTGCAGAATGTCTATATTTCTTTTAAAACTATTTTGGGGATGTTTATCTTTTTAAGTAAAAAAGGAAGTTTGCAGGAAAAATAGAATAAGAAAAGAGCAGAATATAAAATTCTGTAAAAGCGATACAGGAAAATCGAAACCAGTTTTGTCCCAAGCACTGGACACGGTGATATAAGGGATTTTTCAAAAAAACAAACAGAAGGAAATGCGTGTGACACAGGGCATTTACTAACTGGCAAGGGGGAAGAGGGAAATGGGGTATTGGTAGGTCTTGCATTTTGGTTATTGACTGTGAGTTCTATCCTTTTATTGATTGCTGGTGTATCAAAAGAGTCCAAAAAATTACTTGTCATGAGCAGCGTATTGCTTGTCTTGCCGTCATTATATTTCTGGGGTGCTGAGAATGGGTTCAGATTATTAGGCCTGGCACCACTTTTTCCTCTATTTATCGCGAATCGCATAACCAAAGGACACAACTATTGAGCGAGCATAACTGAAAATTGGGGAAAGGTCATGACCGGCGGTTGATTAATGAATGAATGAATGAATGCCCTCTCGCAAGGGCATCTTTTTATAAGACATCATTCAATTCTGTATCAGAATACACGGAGATTAAGACCACAGCTTTTTTATCTGTAACGTTTTTGGCAAAATGGGGAACACTTGCATTCCAGCTGAAGGAATCGCCTGCTTCAACAATAAATGAATCTTCTCCTTGCTCCGCCATAATTTTACCCTCGAGCACGAGGTGGCATTCTTCCCCTTCATGAGCATGCTGTTCCCCCATAGATGCCCCGGGAGGGAATTCAACGATCATCATCCTCAGGCCGCCTTTTGACGTTAAATGTTCTATCTTTAGGTTGTTAAAAGTTGAAGTCGCTCTTTCTTCTTTCCTGACGACCTTCATATGCTGTTTCTTCTCGAGAAGCAAATAGGGAAGTGGGACGCCAAGAAAATCTGCAATCGTACTCAAAGTATTAATGGAAGGGGACGTATTATTATTTTCCACATTGCTGATAAAGCCTTTCGATAATCCAGTCCCTTCAGACATTTGCGCAATGGTGATTTTTTTGCGGTTCCTGATTGCCCTTATCTTTGTTCCTATGTCCAGTATAATCACCTCAAAGGTTTTCTAATAAAAAACATATTTATATATTAGCAAAAAAACAATTGACAATCTAGAGGCAGTCTTGTTATCTTATAAGTAATTAATATTCATAAAGAGAAACATTTATTTTTTTGTATGGTTGTTTTCTATTATGAATATTTAATTTCTATAAAAATTCCAAAACAGATCTTGTAAATTTAATGAAGCTCCGCATACATTTTTATGTGAGCTGCAAGATACTAACCCAAGAAGGAGGAATAACATGATGATGCCATCATTTTTTATTGCGCATGGAGCACCATTGCTGGCGATTGAAAAAAATATATATACTCAATTTTTGCAATCCTTAGGCGTTTCATTGGAAAAGCCCAAGGCGATTATTCTATTTTCCGCCCACTGGGAATCAGCTTTGCAAAAAGTAAGTGATGTGGATGAGTTTGAAACGATTTATGATTTTGGCGGATTTCCGGAAGAATTATACCAGATTAAGTACAGTGCTAAAGGTAATAAGCAAGTTACAAAAGAAATTATAGAACTATTCACGAAGCAAGGGATTGTTTTTGAAGTCGACAAAAAGCGAGGCTTGGACCACGGTGCCTGGGTCGTTCTTAGAATGCTTTATCCTCAGGCTGACATTCCGGTCATTTCCATGTCTGTAAACCCAAGACTAACACCAGAGGAACAATATAAAATTGGGAAGTCTTTGGCTGCATTAAGGGAGGAGGGAATGATGATCATTGCAAGCGGAGGCACGGTTCACAACCTTGGTGCAGTGAACATGTTCAAGGACAATGGATCGGTCGACAGCTGGGCCCTTGAATTTGAAGTATGGCTTGAAAAGCATATTAACGACTGGGATTTGGAATCTTTATTTAACTACAAATCATTGGCTCCAAATGCGGATATCGCAGTTCCGCCGTATGGCAATGAGCATTTCATTCCGCTTTTTTATGCAATGGGTGCTGCTGATCAAGAGAAATCAGCTACACTATTGCATCGCAGCTATCGATACGGAAATTTAAGCCACAGTGTGTGGCAATTTGGTAAATAAAAAATTGGAGGATATGAATATGGAAAACAAATATGAAGTAGGCACATTAATTTTGCGCGTTGTTTTAGGATTAACATTCTTTGTACATGGGTTAGTAAAATTTCAAGGCGGGATCGAAAACACGGCGGGTTGGTTTTCAAGCATTGGCCTTCCAGGATTCCTGGCAACCGTTGTTGCAGGTATTGAGCTTGTCGGCGGAATAGCATTAGTACTTGGTTTATTCAGCAGAGTGGTTTCTGCATTATTTGTCTTACTGATGGCAGGTGCCATTATTAAAGTGAAATTAGCGGGAGGTTTCCTCGGAAATGGCCAGGGTGCCGGATATGAATTGGACCTTGCTCTTCTTGCAATGGCAGGTGCCATTGCCATCACAGGCTCTAAATTATTTGCTTTGGATCAGCTGGTTTTTAAAGGGAAAGAGAATAGCAATTCTGTTTCGGTTAATTAATATAATTTGAAAAAAGGTCTGTACTCCAATCAGGACGGCAGACCTTTTTTTTGTTTTAAATGCTTAGCAATATAAAAGTTAACATTTAACACTTTAGGATATTAATTATTACAAGTCACTAAAAAGAAAGGAAGGTTTATTAGTGGAGCCATTTGATCGCGAAAGAGAAAATGACAGGAAAGGATCAAAAGGAAAAGTCCTTATGGCAGGCATCATTGGTGTTATCGGTGCGCTTTTCATATTTTTGACAATCCCTTCTTTGTCAGAAGACGAAAAAGCGAATGAGAGTCTGGAAGAAAAAAATCCCTTAAAGCAAAGTGAAAAAAAAGTTAATGCTGCTGAAGAAGGGGATGGGGAGTCAAACTCGATTACAAAAGCTGTTGATAAAAGCATGGACGCCGTTGTTAGTGTTATCAATTATCAGGGCGGTGATATGTGGCAGGGAACAGAGCCGCAACGTGCTGGTTCTGGATCGGGTGTCATTTATAAAAAGGAAGATGGAAAGGCCTATGTGGTGACAAATCATCATGTGATTGACGGCGCGAGCACAATTGAAATCAATTTAAGCAATGATACCAAGCTTCCGGCTAAATTGCTTGGGTCAGATCCGCTTCTGGATCTGGCCGTATTGGAAGTGGATAGTGAAAAGATTGAACATGTAATAGAAATTGGGAAATCAGAAGACTTAAAGCCAGGGCAAACTGCTATTGCGATCGGAAACCCGCTCGGTTTTCTGCAAGGGACTGTCACAACGGGAGTCATCAGTGCACCAGACCGCACGATGCCAGTTGATGTAAATCAGGATGGCATGGCGGATTGGCAATCAGAAGTCATTCAAACAGATGCATCTATTAACCCTGGCAACAGTGGAGGTGCTTTAATCAATATTAATGGGGAGCTAATTGGCATTAACTCTTCAAAAATAGCGATGGAAGGTGTAGAAGGGATCGGGTTTGCCATACCGATCGATGTGGCAATGCCGGTTTTGGAGGATTTCGAAGTATATGGCGAAGTAAAACGCCCTTACTTAGGAATCATCCCAATCAATTTAGCCGATATCCCATCACAATACTATCAGAAAAAATTACAGTTGCCTAAAGAAGTAACAGACGGCGTTATTGTAAGACAGGTGGAACCATCATCGCCATCGGGGCAAGCAGGCCTTCAGCAATATGATGTCATTGTAAAGCTCGATGGGACGGAAATTACAAATGTGATAGAATTACGTAAATTTCTTTATACAGAAAAAGAAATTGGCGATGAGGTAGAGGTAACCTACTACCGCGATGGTAAGGAACAGACGGCGATGATCACACTAGAGGAAGAAAAATCGTTAGTTCAGCAATAGTTTTTAGAATCAATAGTACAATTTGATATGAACCTAAAAAATCCAGCCTGAAACGGGCTGGTTTTATTGAAATATTGACCGAATCTTGACCTGTGAATGGTTTCTCTGCACATAAACAGATTTCTCTGCTCATAAAAAAATTTCTCTGCACATAAAAAATTTTCTCTGCGTATATGAAGATTTCTCTGCACAAAAAATACTTACCTGTACACATAGATGATATTCTGCATAATTATTTTTCTTTGCTTGAATAAAGGATTTTGCCTCCCTTTAATGGAATCTTAAATAAATGCCAATTTCTTTGAGGAGGGGTCATATGAAAGTTATAAAAGAAAACCGTGAATATGGAATTTTTCTTCTGGATGATGGATATTCAATTGTCCATCCAGCTTGACCAGAAGGAATTTGGAACATCGGGGATGTTCGTGATATTGAAACAAGAAGAAGACTGTCTGATGAAGAGGTTGAAAAATACATGGAATTAATTGCACCTCAGTTGCCCTGGCAGCAGGCTAAGGAGGAACTGTGGAGAAGCTGTGCCTCACTTGGTGACGCAGGCACAAAAGAAAAAGAACAAAACATACAAAATGCAATCCTGAAACAAGGAACAGAAATAATCTAAATAGGTTAGGCCAGGATGTTTTAATGACGTTCTGGTCGTTTTTTATAAGAAGATGTAAATCATTCAGAAAATTACAGAAAAAACGAAAGAAAACTTGGAATGATAAATTGCTTTCCACTCCTGAAATGTTGCCTGCAAAAGATATGAGACTGGAAATGGCTTGAATCGTGAAGGGGTAAACTGGAGTAAAATCACTTTGAAAAATGATTAAAAGAAGCTTATAACAGAAGGCCTGATCATGGCCTTCTGTTGGAAAGTTCACCCTTATAATCCTTTCAAAAACACATAACTGACCTTGTCATAGTCCATTTTTTCCTCGTAAAACCGGTGGGCTGCTTCTCTTTGCAGACCAGATGAAAGAGAGACTTTGTTATAACCATTGTCCTTTGCCCAGCTTTCGACATAGGAAAGAAGGGCTTCGCCATAGCCTTTGGAACGCTGATTCGGATCAGTAACCAGATCGCATACCCAAATGAATCTTCCATTATATAAAGTGATCATAGGCATGAAACCAGTGACTGCCTTCATTTTTCCAGCTTCATATAATGCCGCCAATTTATAGCCTTCTTTTTGTACCGCTTCCGAGACAAGCTCAAGGTATGTTTCTTCATCCAAATGAGTCCGCAGCTGCTTCATTATTGGGTATGCTTCTTTCCATTCATGAGGATTGCTTAGTTCTTTGATTAAAGTTCCTGCCATGGTTTACCTCTCCTTCGGTTGTTATCGTAATGCAACATCTATTTGCAGAAAAATTAGCTCACATCTTAAACTTCAAATTTATGAGCCTTTCTCCGTAAAACCGTTATAAAACCATCCAAAATATCATGGCTGACTTGGAATCCCTTATGTTTATAAAACTCCAGGGCATCTGTGTTTCCATTTGAAACATAGATAAAATAGTCCTCCACATCCTCAAATTCACTTAACCAATTCATCGACATATCGAAAAGTTTCGATCCAATCCCATATTTTCTGTATCCATCTTTAATAAAAAATTGTGATAAACACCCGACATTCTGTTTTCTGACTGAAGATAGATCAAAAAAGGTAGCAAAATCATTTGAATATGCTTCTTTAGGAGAAATATTGGAATAGACATATGCTACAATTTCTTCATCATCTTTTACGACTGCAATATAGTTATGTAAGGCAGCTTTTACAGAAGGAACCATCCTAGTCTCAAATCTCATACTGTCAAAAAGTTCTGGCTTTATGTTCGCTTTCGATTTCTGAAAGGCCATCAGCTCATTGCACAAATCCCGGCAATACTCGATTTTATCCTCTGTTAAAGTTTCATATTTCAGATTCATCTTAATCACCCCTTATCCACCATTTTATTTGGAAAATAAACAATAGTCCAAAGAAAATTGGACTATCATTCTGACATTTTAGAGGATTATTTTCATTAGAAGAGAATTTAATTAAGAGAAATTCTAAAATGAGGGATACACTTGATTAAGGAAATTGATATCAGTAATCGAAAAGCGGCTGAAGAAGTTTTTAGCGTTCAAATCCCGTCTTATCAAGTTGAGGCTGAACTCATCGAGTGTCCAGATATACCTCCATTAAAGGATACCGTTGAAACACTGCAAAAATGCGGTGAAACGTTCTTCGGCTGCTATATGAATAAGGAGTTGTGTGGAGCAATCTCTTTTAAACTAGAAAATAACACAGTAGATATACATAGATTAATTGTACACCCGAATTATTTTAGAAAAAGAATTGCCCAGCAATTAATGGATTTTATTCATAGCATAAAAGGCATAGAAAAGATGATTGTATCAACTGGATCTAAAAATACGCCGGCTGTAAATTTTTATAAAAAAAACGGATTTAATAAAGTGAAAAATATAAAAGTGAATGAACATCTATCTATTAGTTTATTTGAAAAGAATGTATCTCGTCGGACCGCCAGCGGGAAGGGAGTGCTTGTTGCGGAAGTCAACAGGCAAATTTAATAGAGCCTTTTGTCTAATAAAGGAAACAAATCATTTTGCGGGTATAGTAATTTATAATTCAATGTTTATAGGGGGGCATATATATGAGTTCATTAACATCCGAACAAGTGGAAAAGGCAATTGAAGAGAAGGAAAAGGAACTGTTTCGGGTAAAAGAGGAACTAACGGCATTAAGAAGGCAGCTTCCTTCATTCACTGTAAAAGATTACATACTAACCACTACAGATGGAACCAAGATTGCATTGAGCGAGCTGTTTGGAGACAAACAGGAGTTAGTGGTTATTCATAATATGGGAAAATCATGTCCATACTGTACTCTTTGGGCAGATGGATTGAATGGTTTTACAAAGCATATTGAAAATAAAGCATCCTTTGTTTTAACAAGTCCGGATGACTACCAAACAATTGGTCAAATTTCGGAAAGCAGAGGCTGGAGTTTCAATTGTGTATCAACGGAAGGAACGACTTTTAAAGAAGACCTCGGATTTAAGGATGAAAATGGCCATGTACTTCCAGGGGTCTCCGTTTTATTGAGGGATGAAGACGGCAGCATTCACCATTATACAAAAGCTGCGTTCGGCCCTGGTGATGATTATTGCAGCATCTGGTCATTATTTGAGCTCCTGCCAGGTGGAAGTGGTGATTGGGGACCGAAAACTAAATACTAAATGATAGACCGATTAAAGGGGCGTTACTTCTAAAATAGAAGTACGCTTCTTTTTAATAATCACTGTTACTCCCTAAAATAATTGGTTAGATCTGTAAAAATAGAAGAAGAAGGGCTTCCTGGTTATATAGGAAGCAACTAAGGAAGGATCTTTAATAATTTGGGCGAAATAATTGAGGAAGGAACGGAGGGATTGCAAAATTATTAATTCATTAAAATGGCAATTCATCTTGTCAATAATTGTTGCGCTTGCTTTTGTTTATCAGTCTTTTTCTTATACCGAATTTAAGGGTGATGGGGAGTTATATTTTCCAAGATTCCTTTTATACCTTGCCATGATCTTTTCTGTATTTAATGCAGGTATCCTTACACAAAAATATTTGTCCAATCAAAAGGAAAAAGGAGGAGCTGCTAGATGAATTTTAAATTAAATGAAGCGATCGAGATCCTGGAGCGTACCCCGCAAACATTGGAATGTTTTTTAATAGGGGCATCTGAGGAATGGCTGCTATGCCATGAAGGGGAAGGCACCTGGAATGCCACTGAAGTGATTGAGCATCTGATTGAGGGTGAGAAGAATAATTGGATTCCCAGACTGGAATTTATTCTAAAAGAAGGGGCTGGCAAACCATTTCCCCCATTTGATCGGTATGCCCATTTAGATGAAGCGGAAGCTAAATCGATTGAGGAAGAGCTTGCGGAATTTAAAAGCATTCGAACTAAAAATATAGCTAAGCTTAGGAGTCTAATTGATCCGGATATTCATTTGGAATTGATTGGCTCACATCCTGCATTTGGGGATGTGAAGGTAAGGGAATTAATTTCTACATGGGTTGTGCATGATTTAACACATATTTCACAGATTACAAGAGTCATGGCCAATAGATACAGGGCGGACGTTGGACCTTGGATTCAATATTTAGGGGTCCTGAAAAGGTAATGCTGACTAACTGAATTCAGCAGAGAGCCCCTTAAAAATATTTTATAGTTTATATACCTAAAGTGAGCGTATAAAAGGGGGATGAACATGATTGTTGATTGCCATTTTCATTTGGACGAAACCATGCTGACTCTGGAAAAAATGATAGAAGGAATGGATAAAAATAGAGTAAATAAAACAGCGCTGATTCCCCCTATGAACGAAACAATGTTTGAGGCGGATAGCACTTTTCAGCATAATCTGCAGAACTTATTTCGTTTTCTAATCTTAAATGTTCCGAAAATTGGGCTTAAGATTTATGATGATCTTGTGGATCACGACTATTTAAAACTCTATGGCAATGCATACAAGATTTTTTCCAAACCAAACAATGAACTTGTCGCAGCTGCTATTGATCGGTATCCAGACCGTTTTCTAGGCTGGGCAGCGGTGAATCCAATGATACCCGATTCACTGAAAGAAGTGGAATATTATCTTAGTAGACCCGGCTTTATTGGAGTTAAAGCTCATCCCTTCATGCATCAATATCCCATAAGGGCTCTTGATCCAGTTGCAGCGATGTGCGAGGCAAAAGGCATCCCGATGATTATTCATTTGTCTTCAGAACCCGGCTCCTATAAATATTTACCTGAAAAGTATCCAAAGCTTAAAATAATATATGCTCATGCTGGCCTTCCATTTTGGAAGAAGCTTTGGAAGTACGTTATGGAAAAGCCTAATGTATTTATAGATACCTCTAGTGACTATCTTAATCCCTCCATTGTAAAAATGGCAGTGCAAACATTAGGATACCGCAAAATTCTTTATGGTTGTGATGGGCCTTACGGAATGAAGGAATTTAACCAATATGACTATTCGGCAAAGAAAAGCTGGATTACTTCACTTAAGATTCCTGATAACCAAAAGGAATATATCCTTGGCGGGAATTTTTTAGAAATTATTAAGTCTATGTAAATTTTTCCGCCTTCGCCAATTTAGGGACCAAAACCTCATGAATCCTGACAAATTGCTCTTTACTGCTTGAGATGGATTATAACTTTTTAGGAAAAGGCGGTTTTCGCAAACTTTGTTGCTTTTATAACAATGAAAAATAAGGTTGGTTGATTGGAGCGTAAGGTGCGAGATCCCGCGAAAATGCATTCGCATTTTCTTCGTGCGGTGATGATTCGAGGATGCTTATTCAACGGCCTGCGGGAGGAGTGGGACAGGTGAGACCCCACAGACGCACTGCGCCGAGGATGCTCACCGCCCGCCCCGCAAAAGCTTGAGCATCCTGGAGCGGAAATCAACCCCTCCACTCTTTTTGTTGTTTAATCATGAAATCATAAAAAAGAAAAGAGCCTAGGAAAAAGAAAAAAGTACTTTCAAAAATGGTGGAGGCTAGTTCATGCAGAAAAGTAAGAAAAAAGTTTGCTGCAAATGGGAAAATACAAAAATGACTTTTATCAGGGTTCACAAAATTTCTATAAATTCTATAATACCCCAAAAGGTAATGGGTGTATAATAAAGTTAGGAAGGAAAGCGGTTCCATTTCCCTTCTAAAAATTTTTAGGGGTGTTGGATATGAACTACTTAGAAGTAAAAGAAAAATTAGAGGCTTCAAAATTGGAGCTGCTGAATAGGATGAATGATCCAAACGTTGTGGATGCAGAAAAAGAAAGGCTTCAAAGGACCATTGCTAATTATGAGTATATGATTGAGTTAACCGATATGAATCAGTTTGAGCGCGGAAAAGTGATCCATTAGAGGAGGCGGAGTTTGTTTCGCCTCCTTTTCTATTCTCCACTGTGAAAAATAAGTATAGGGACAAGGGTTTATTTATGGCAGCATTGACCATTCTTTTACTATGAATGCTTTTTTGTTCATTTTATAAGAAGGGAAATTTCTGATGAAAAAACAATATGCTGTTTTTGGTTTGGGGCGCTTTGGAGGAAGCTTGATTAAAGAGTTTTATGATCTTGGCGTCGAGGTTTTAGCCATCGATGTTGACCAGGAAAAAGTTGATCAATACGCACAGTATGTGACATATGCTGTACAAATAAATGGAATCGACGAAGCAGCGATTAAACAAGCGGGAATGAAAAATATCGATCATGCTTTTGTTTCTTTTGGAGAAAATATTGAGTCAAGTATATTAACATCATTGTTGCTAAAAGAGATGGGAATTCCGCAGGTTTGGGCAAAAGCGCATAATGACTATCATGCCAGAGTGCTGGAAAAAATCGGGGTTGACCGTGTGATTCACCCTGAAAGAGATATGGCAAAGCGAATTGCCCACCATATCGTGTCAGAAAAAATGGTTGATTATATAGAGCTCTCCGAAAATTTCAGTATGGCTGAAATTGTTGCCTCGGATAAAATTCAAAACAAATCCATATTAGATCTAAACATAGCTCCAAATTTGGCTGCAATATCGTCGGAATTCAGCGGGGAAAAGAAATCATTGTATCACCACCGGCAGACGAGATTATTTTAAAGGGTGATCTTTTAATCGTTATGGGCAAGAACAAAGGAATTGACAGGTTTGAGAGACATGGGGTGTAGCTGGAAGAAGAGAGCGGCAAATATAAGCAGCTCAAGAAACGCTGCGGCTAATGCTGCACGGTTGGTTGAGAAGGTTGACGGCTAACTCTTAGTAGAGCAGGAACCAATAAAGAGTTGCCGCTGAAAAATTAATGGAAATGTATTTGGAATTTATCGTTCATACGTCTGGGTAAAAGAAGCGGGATAGAGAAGAAGGAATCTCTATCCTTTTTTATTTATTAAAACTGATTAATTTTAGGAGAGGATTTTTCTTTTTATCCGTCACTTTGATCTCGTTTCGTGAAATTCTATCCTGGTTTTCCAATATCCAGTTCTGCAATTCTTTCTTATCTTTACATTGGGTATGATATGTTTCTCCGCATTTGCCAACAGCGTTGACTACGAATCTGCAATTATTCGCCATAGATACCACCTTATTTCCTTTTAGTAGAATCTACATGCATTATAACAAGATAAGATTGAATTTCAATGGTTTTAGTGTAAAAAGTCTGTCCAATTGATAAAATAAAATCAATTTTCGGTTTGTGAAATTTTTTATGATAAAAAGAACCATTTTAATCCGGATAAATAATTTAAATAAACATGAAAAATGTAAAGACTTCTCTTATCTTTTTAAAGTAAAATGGAAATATGTAACGGTTAGAAATAATAGAATAAAAATGTAATTTAGGAGTGCCTTTTATGGAAACTTTACTCATATTTAAAGATGAAAAATCACATAAATTTTGGAAAATTAGCGTTTCAGGAAAGAATTATACCGTTACTTATGGAAAAGTTGGCTCCATTGGATCAGTGAAAATCAAAGAATTTGAAACGGAAGCCATCTGCCAGAAAGAAGCCAATAAACTCATACAATCCAAGCTGAAAAAAGGTTATGCTGGAGCAGCTATAGCAGCACAAGTGATCAAGGAAAGCACGATGACAGAAATGCTTTTCTGGGAAATGCTTGAAACTTCCAGGAGAAAAGGGGAAGATCCGGAAGAACAGCTTGAGTGGCTAATAAACGTCTTATCGAGAAGGCCGGTAAAAGACATTGTCATGTTTGACTATTGGTTTAACCAGAATTATAACAAATCATATACATCTAATCTGTGGGCGGCAGCTTATATAATTATGGGCGGCTGTTCAGATGATTGCTTCGATTATTTCAGGGCTTGGCTGCTTTATCAAGGTAAGGAAACATATGAAGCTATTATGAAGGATCCCGAAGAAATTATCCCTTGTCTTCGCGGTCTTGAAGAAGAAGAAGATATGCCACAGTTGGAAGAATTGCTATATGTTGCCAGTATGGCATATGAAGAGAAGACTGGCTTTGACGAAGACCAATATTATCATTTATACGAAAAGCTTTCTGGAGATTCTTATGTTTTGCCTGATATTGAATTGGATTGGGACGAAGACGATGAACAGGGTTTAAGAGAGAAGTACCCGAAGTTATGGGAAAGGTACGGAGAAAATCCGCTGGAATATTAACAAGTAGAACGGCTGCCAATTGAGGGCAGCCTTTTATTTTATTGAAGACTGTTAAAATAGCGAAAAAGAAGTTATAAATACCTTTTGTATACGAAACTGAAATGAGTGGGAAGCAGATGGTCGCCATGAAAGCTCTATGAGGACGAAAAATCATTC
>NZ_JAGGQS010000031.1:16696-23877 GCF_018613175.1 Bacillus sp. ISL-47
GTCGCTATGAAGGCTTGATGAAGACGAAAAATCATTCAATGAAGAGAGAAAGGTCGCTATGAAGGCTCTATGAAGACGAAAAATCATTCAATGAAGAGAGAAAGGTCGCTATGAAGGCTTGATGAGGACGAAAATTCATTCAATGAAGAGAGAAAGGTCGTCATGAAGGCTCTATGAGGACGAAAATTCATTCAATGAAGAGAGAAAGGTCGCCATGAAGGCTCTATGAAGACGAAAAATCATTCAATGAAGAGAGAAAGGTCGCCATGAAGGCTTTATGAAGACGAAAAATCATTCAATGATAAGAGAAAGGTCGTCATAAAAGCTTTATGAAGACGAAAATTCATTCAATGATAAGAGAAAGGTCGTCATGAAGGCTCTATGAAGACGAAAAATCATTCAATGATGAGAGAAAGGTCGCCATGAAGGCTTTATGAGGACGAAAATTCATTCAATGAAGAGAGAAAGGTCCTCATGAACGCACTATGAAGACGAAAACTCATAGAGGTGAGAGAGAATGGGCCTCATGAACAGTCTTTTTCTGAAAACAAATGATAGCTCAGTAAAATCAGAATTATAGGTAAATTGGTTTAGTTGATTTTAGATAAATAGTATAATAAATACATAAAATTATTTCGAAATAAATAACTAACTTTAATTGCCGTTGTGAAGATTTCAGGGAGTCATACAGGGGGAAATTTCTTATGACAAAAATGATGCAGATAACAGACGAACTGAAGGATTGGATTGTTAGTACGTTAAAAAGTGATGTAAGTCCAATTGTGATCGCAAATGCTTTGATAAAAAAAGGTTTCGATAACCGTTTTGCTTATGAGACGCTTTTTCAAATTGTTGGAAATGAAGCGATAAAGACGACAGATGGAAAGCAAATTCGTTATAATTATGAGGTTCCCGAGATTGGAAGAAAGGGGAACACCCTTTACACAAATGACCGTGAAATAAAGGTCCTTTCCAGAAATGAAAAGCCATTTGTTCTGCATTTGGATTCTGTGCTTAGTCATGAGGAATGCGATGAGCTCATCAGTCTTTCGAGGAGCCGCTTGCTGCCATCCCGCGTTGTGGATACAACCTCAGGAGAAGAACGGGCAGCTGCCGGCAGAACGAGTAAAGGAACGGTTTTTCGGATCAGAGAAAATGAGCTTGTGGCCAGGATTGAGAACAGAATTGCAGAGCTAACCGGTTTTCCCATTGAACACGGAGAAGGCCTTCAGGTTTTGAATTATGGGATTGGAGAAGAGTACAAGCCGCATTTTGATTTTTTTCCAGCCAATATGGTTGATCCCACTAAAGGCGGACAGCGTGTTGGCACATTTCTCATTTATTTGAATGATGTGGCAGATGGCGGGGAAACCATTTTTCCTAAAGTCGGTCTTTCCATTGTACCGAAAAAAGGAGCAGCCATTTATTTTCATTATGCTAACGAAAATGGCCAGCTGGACCGTTTGTCTGTACACAGAAGTGTGCCAGTTGAATCAGGAGAAAAATGGGTCGCAACCAAGATCCGGGAAAGCAATATTTATCATCATTAGCGTTGACTGATTAAAAGTAAAAGGATGTTTTACCAGGTGAAACTGATTAATAAACTATTCTCAAAGCAAAAGCCTGTAAAGGTTGAATTTTGCAAGCGAAATCTTGACGAGTTTTTAAAGGAAGAGAATTTTTCGGATTATAATGCCTTTCTAAATCAGAAGAATATTATCTATAAAGAATATGAGTGCCAAAGCAAATGCAAGGAATGCAAGCAGTCTCCATATGCGGTTGTAGATGGAGATTTTATTGCTGCGGAGAATTCTGGTGAATTATTGGTGAAGCTAAAAGAGCGGGCTGAGAAGTAAAAAATAACTGGCGTGTGTCTATCCGTACTAACTTGGATAGGCACTTTTTTATTATTTACAGACACTTGTTAACAAATAAATCAAAAATTTTTGATAAAAAGATTGCAATTAGAAATAATTGCTAATATAATCAAATTATAAATCAAAAAAAATTGATTTAAAAGGAAGGGTGGCTAAATTGAAATTCTTAAATCGTTTTTTGGGAAAAGAAACAAAGTCTTCTGATTGCTGTGGTGTTGATATTAAAGAAGTGGAGAATGACCAAGATGAATCCTGTTGTGTGACATCCGTTTCAGAGGACTTTTGTTGTAAGTAAAGCAGTAAGTAAATTGATACAGCCGCAATAAATACGTTTAAATAGGAGGGCTTATTTTTGAAAATTCATGTTGGAGTTAATGTTACAGATTTAAATCAGTCGATTGACTTTTATTCCAAAGTGTTTGGTGCACAGCCTGTGAAAGTAAAGCAAGACTATGCAAAATTTATGATGGAAGACCCGGGCCTTAATTTCACGTTAAATCTGAAAGATAAGGTTTCCGGGAATCAGGTAGGTCACTTTGGGTTTCAGGTGGAAAATCAGGAAGAGGTACTTCTGCATAAAGACCGACTGGAAAAAATGGGCTTTTTTGCAAGAGAAGAGATGGATGTTACGTGCTGCTATGCAACACAGGATAAATTTTGGGTAACAGACCCGGACGGTAATGAATGGGAGTTTTTCTACACAAAAGCTGAGGTGGAATCGATGGAAACGGACTCAGCATGTTGTTCAGCTGAGCCTGTGAAAATTGAAATTAAGGATTCCTCTTGCTGCTCATAAATTTTAGGGAAACGCTGATGATGTCAGCGTTTTTTATTTTGCCTTAAAATAAAAGAAAGGGATTGGATCAAGCGGATACCTTTTTACATATATTATTCAAATGGATATTTGAATAACTTTCGAAAAAGGGTATAATATATTCAAGCGAAGGTTGGAATATAGAGGGGGATTAAGTTGGGTTCCAAGGATACTTGCGACATTTATTGTTATGACGAAGAGAAAGTCAATCGTATACAAGGGGAAATGCGGAAGGAAGACCTTTCTAGTGTTGCCCAATTGTTTAAGGCGCTTGCAGATGAGAATAGGGCAAAGATTTCCTTTGCATTGTGCCAGGATGATGAGCTGTGTGTTTGTGACATTGCCAATATCATAGGGGCAACTGTTGCAACAGCTTCCCACCATTTACGCACCCTTCATAAGCAGGGGATTGTGAAGTTTCGGAAAGAAGGCAAATTGGCATTTTATTCACTCGATGATGACCATATTAGACAGTTAATGATGATTGCATTAGCACACAAAAGTGAGGTGAAAGCTGATGTCTGCACAAGCACAATTAGCTGAACAAGAAACGAAAACCTACCGTGTTCAGGGCTTTTCCTGAGCAGGCTGTGCCAAAACGTTCGAAGAGAACGTGAAACGCCTGGATGGCGTTTTAGATGCAAATGTTAATTTTGGTGCTTCCAAAATAACAGTTACTGGAACGGCCGCCATGGAAGCCATTGAAAAGGCTGGAGCCTTCGAGAACCTTAAGCTGCGTGCTGAAAATGAAAAAGCAGTGGAGCGGGGACCGTTCTGGAAACAAAAAGAGAATTTTAAAGTATATATATCAGCGGTATTACTGGTGATTAGCTGGTTTTTAAGCAAGCAATACGGTGAAGAACATTTTATTGCAGTCTCTGGCTATACAGCCGCCATTTTAATCGGCGGGTACACGTTATTTCAAAAAGGATTAAAAAACCTCGCCAGATTGAATTTTGATATGAGCACACTCATGACGATCGCCATTATAGGTGCTGCAATCATTGGTGAATGGGGCGAAGGGGCCATGGTGGTTATTCTGTTTGCCATTAGTGAAGCCCTGGAACGCTTTTCAATGGATAAGGCTCGACAATCCATTGAATCTTTGATGGACATTGCGCCAAAAGAAGCGTTAATTCGCAGGGGCAAGGAAGAAATGATGATCCATGTGGACGATATTCAAATTGGAGACGTAATGATTGTTAAGCCTGGGCAGAAGCTGGCGATGGATGGAACCGTAATGAAAGGTACTTCAACCTTGAACCAGGCATCGATTACTGGTGAAAGTGTTCCGGTCACAAAGACCATTGACGATGAGGTCTTTGCAGGAACGTTAAATGAGGAAGGCTTGCTTGAGGTAAAAGTATCAAAGCGGGTAGAAGATTCAACCATTGCGAAAATTATTCATTTGGTGGAAGAAGCGCAGGCAGAAAAAGCCCCTTCCCAGCAATTTGTAGATAAATTCGCGAAGTATTACACGCCAGCGGTTATTGTATTAGCCATTTTGATTGCTGTTCTTCCTCCATTATTTGGGGGAGACTGGAGCGAGTGGATTTATCAGGGATTGGCAGCGCTGGTAGTCGGCTGTCCGTGCGCACTTGTTGTTTCGACGCCTGTTGCTGTCGTTACAGCAATCGGCAATGCCGCCAGAAATGGTGTGCTGATTAAAGGCGGGATCCACCTAGAAGAAACAGGTGCCCTTAAAGCAATCGCTTTTGATAAAACAGGCACATTAACCAAGGGTGTACCGGCAGTTACGGATATTATAGCTTACAGCAATAATGAAAAAGAATTGCTGAAAATAACAGCTGCGATCGAGAAAGGCTCACAGCATCCCCTTGCTTCAGCTATTATGCGAAGAGCGGAAGAAAACGGATCTGATTTTAATCGTGTGGCTGCTGAGGATTTTCAGTCCATAACAGGTAAAGGTGTCAAAGCTGTTTTCAATGGAGTGCTTTATTATGTAGGAAGCCCAAAGCTGTTTGAAGAGCTGCATGGAACCATTGATCATGATAAAAAACAGCAGATTTCGGAGCTGCAGAAGCAAGGAAAAACGGTCATGGTACTTGGAACCGAAAGAGAAATTCTTTTATTAATAGCCGTTGCTGACCAGATGAGAGACAGTTCCAAAGCGGTTATCAGCAAGCTGAACAGTATGGGTATTGAAACGGTTATGCTGACAGGCGATAATCAGCTAACTGCAGCAGCGGTTGGAAAACAAGCTGGTGTTGCGGATATTAAAGCTGACTTGCTTCCGCAAGATAAGTTGACTTTTATTAATGAGCTTCGTACTAACCATCAGAGTGTTGCAATGGTCGGTGATGGTGTAAATGATGCGCCAGCTCTTGCAGCATCAACGGTCGGTGTTGCCATGGGCGGGGCAGGGACCGATACAGCGCTGGAAACTGCTGATATTGCCCTGATGTCTGATGATCTAAGCAAATTGCCATATACAATTAATTTAAGCCGCAAAGCTTTAGGGATTATTAAGCAAAACATTACATTTTCCTTAGCAATAAAAGCCTTGGCACTACTGCTTGTTGTGCCGGGCTGGCTGACTTTATGGATTGCGATTTTTGCAGACATGGGTGCAACCTTGCTGGTTACACTGAATAGCTTGAGATTGTTGAGAATAAAAGAGTAAATATTTTTGAGGCGGTGCTGCTGGTTGGCATCGCCTTTTTTCTTTAAATTAGACGTGTTAATTACATACCCTATGTGGTATGATTGAGGCAACAGTTAAGAATTTTGGAAAAAGAAATGAAGCCTTCAACATATTATATAAGAGGGAGCTCTTGGAAAGGGTGAGTAGAGATGCAAAAAAAAATAGAGCAGGAGCCGGAATGGCTGCAGAGTTACATTGACTCACCGGAAAAGCAGCAAAAGCTATATAAGCGGACGTTATTTATTGTCGTCCTTTCGCAAATATTCGGAGGTGCAGGGCTTGCAGCAGGCATTGCTGTTGGCGCTCTGCTTGCCAAGGATATGCTGGGCACTGATAGTTATGCAGGTCTGCCGATTGCCTTATTTACACTTGGTTCTGCCGGAGCCGCCTTGATTGTCGGCCGGCTGTCTGAACGATACGGCCGGCGGTTCGGGCTCGCAGCGGGATTCCTGGCTGGAGGGGCAGGGGCTCTGGGAGTCGTTGCGGCAGCTGTCACAAATAGTATTCTGCTACTGTTCGTTTCTCTTGTTATTTACGGAGCCGGAACTGCAACAAACCTGCAGGCCAGATATGCAGGGACCGATTTGGCCAATTCACAGCAAAGGGCAACAGCTGTCAGCATTGCCATGGTATCAACAACATTAGGTGCAGTTGCAGGTCCCAACCTTGTTGATGTGATGGGGACATTTGCGACAGGAATTGGTGTTCCCGCATTATCAGGACCTTTTATTTTAGCGGGAGCAGCATATATTTTAGCCGGATTCGTTCTTTTGGTATTCCTGCGGCCAGATCCTCTAGTGGTGGCAAAGGCTCTGGCAGGAGTGCAGAATCAAGAAAAGGGTAGCATTCAAAAAGAAAATACCCATACGGCATCGGAAAATAAAAAGGGAATCATTGCATCAGGAACCTTAATGGTATTAACACATCTGGTGATGGTGGCCATTATGACGATGACCCCTGTCCATATGGGCCATCATGGCCATGGGTTAAGTGCAGTGGGCATGATTATCGGTTTCCATATTGGTGCTATGTACCTTCCATCCCTATTGACGGGAATTCTTGTAGATAAGCTGGGACGGAGTACGATGGCAATCGCATCGGGAGGTACACTGCTGGCTGCTGGACTCCTGGGCGCCGCGGCACCTGGAGATTCGGTGCTGATCCTTACGATTGCACTTATATTATTAGGGATAGGCTGGAACTTTGGCTTGATCAGCGGCACGGCTATTCTCGTGGATTCAACAGACCTTTCCAATCGTGCCAGAACGCAAGGAACGATTGATGTTATGGTTGCTTTGTCCGGGGCAACGGGCGGCGCACTGTCAGGCATGATTGTTGCCAACTCTAGTTACGCAGGACTTTCGATAGCAGGCGGAATCCTATCTTTGGTGTTGATCCCGGTTGTCGTCTGGTCACAGAAAAAAAACAAAGTTACGGAAGATAGTTTGCAGTCCCATGATGGCTGATGCTTCTAAAAAATAATGATCTGTATCTTTTTACTTACCTTGTGTTGAGGATTCCTATTTCTAAGTATATTACATGCTAATGAACCTTCCCTGATTATAGCTGGAAGGTTTTTAGCTTAGTATGGGGAAACCCTTAACAAGTCCCTCTGAATAAGCCATTTACTTTGAAGAAACAGTCCAAACTATAGATCTTACCGGATTTTGCTGCCAATGAATCAGGAAACACAGTTAATCGCTATTTGAATTTATCTATGAAGGTGGAGCGGAGAAGAAAATAATAGAAGGCTGTTTTCGCAAAGTTTGTTGCTTACAACTAGTTTTAATTACTGAGTTGATTGGAGTGGAAGGCACTTGATCCT
>NZ_JAGGQS010000032.1:0-59321 GCF_018613175.1 Bacillus sp. ISL-47
CCCCCTCCTACTCGATTATTCCATATTCTCCAGCATAGTTTCAATGATCGATGAGGAATTTGTTACTGCAAGCTGTTTAAAATCCTCCCACTTCATAACCGCTTCTTCACTGGCATCGTCTGATGCTGAGCGGATGACGACATATGGAATTTCATTTAAGTGGGCAACCTGTCCAACTGCTCCACCTTCCATTTCTACAACGTAAGCCTCAAATGTGTTAAGAATCCATTCACTTTTTTCTTTGCTGGCAATAAATTGGTCACCTGTTGCGATGCGGCCTGTAAAAACATTAACCTCTTTAGAAAGGTTTTTAGCTGCTTTTTCTGCAAGGCGCACAAGTTCTTTATCTGCTTCAAAATAACCGATGTCCATTCTTGGGATAATCCCAGGTTCATAGCCTTTTGCCGTTTCATCCATGTCATGCTGGACGGTGTCTGTCGAAATAACGATATCACCCATGTTGACATCCGGGTGGATAGCACCTGCTATTCCTGAATTGATAAGCTTTTCTACTTTAAATTCATTGATTAAAAGCTGAGCTGCCATTGTAGCGTTTACTTTGCCGATTCCTGATTGAACAAGTACGATATTTTGCCCTTTGAGGGTACCTTGGTAAAAGGTCATTCCTGCAAGTTCAGTGGTTTCTTTTACTTCCATGTGGCTGTGCAGTATTTCAATTTCCTCCGCCATTGGGCCAATAATGCCAACAGCTGGCTTTTCATTTTTAGCTGCCTGGGCTGTCCCATCTGATGTCTTGACTTCCTGGCTGGCGCATCCCAATAACGATAGGGATAAAAGGGAGATAAGTGCGATAAAAAAGGTTGCTTTTGTAAAAAACTTCATCATGTCACTCCTTGGATGATTTAATAGACTTTCCTCAACTTAAATACGAACTATAACAAAATAAAATATATTATTGTTCGTCTTTTATTATACAGAGCTCACCTTTAAATACAAGGGAATCTATAGATATATTTAATTATGGGAAAAGTTACCTGCACAATCAATGAAGAGAGTTTATTTGGAGTAGAAAGGTTATTTTTAAAAAAGGGCTGTTTTTGCAAACTTTGTTGCTTTTAAACAAGTAATGAGGAGTGGTTGATTTCCGCTCCAGGATGCTCAGCGAACGCGGGGCGGGCGGTGAGCATCCTCGGCGCGCAGCGCCTGTGGGGTCTCACCTGTCCCACTCCTCCCGGTGGACGTTGAATAATCATCCTCGAATGATCACCGCACAAAGGAAAAACGAATGCATTTTCGAGGATCTCGCACCTTGCGCTCCCAATCAACCAAACTTACTTAACAAATTTTTTATTTATGGATTGTATTTAAAAGCAACAATCTTTTAGAAAAGAGCCTAAAAAAACAGTGGGCGGATGAGCAAAATACTATAGGTGGCCATACAATCTGAAACCTTACTTCCAGTTATCCCTTTGTGTGGAAAAGAAAAAACCTAATCCCAAGTTGGGACCAGGTTTATTTCTTCTTTATCCTTCCTTTTGCATTTGAGTTCTTTTTGCTGCCTGCAGAATTTCTTCGAGTGGAGAGACTCTGCCAAATTTATCTTTATGGACAATATGCTTCCTTTCGAATAAGGTGGGGTTCTCAATTCCGGCAGCAGCGGCAAGATTGTACAGTCCTTCCCTCAAAGAGATAACGTAGTTGCAGACTCGATAATGTTTTTCGTCGACAATTAATCCGTCCTGGAGCTTTTTGTCGGTTGTAGCTACACCAGCAGGACAGTGATTTGTATGGCAAACTTGAGCCATGATGCAGCCAACGCTGATCATAAAGCCTCGGGCAATATTGACAAGGTCTGCACCCATTGCAAGAGCGATCGCAATTTTATCCGGTGTAATTAGTTTTCCGGAGGCAATGATTTTTACACGATCGCGAACTTCATACTGTCTCAGCATTTCGTCTACCACAGTCAGAGCGGATTGGATGGGAAGACCAACACTGTCAGCAAGCTCCTGATAGGTTGCTCCTGTACCGCCTTCACCGCCATCGACTGTAATAAAGTCAGGGCCTTTCCCGCTTTCCTTCATATATGAAATCATCTGTTCGAGTGCATCAAGGTCACCGACTACGATTTTCATCCCAACCGGCTTGCCGCCAACACTACGCAGTTCTTCAATAAAATCAAACATGGAAGGGGCATCATCAAATTCATAGAAACGGTTTGGACTGTTAATCGTTTTTCCGACCTCAACAAGGCGAATACTGGCAATCTCTTCTGTAACCTTTTCGCCTTCAACATGTCCTCCGCGGGTTTTTGCACCCTGGGCGAGCTTTAATTCAAAAGCTTTTACCTCAGGGATTTCGCTTTTCTTTTTAAATTCCTCCCATGAAAATTCTCCGTTTGGTTTTCGGACGCCAAACATGTCCGGCCCAATTTGCATAATGATATCCGGACTTCCTGCCAGATGATATTGAGAAAGACCGCCCTCACCAGTATTCATCCAAGTGCCGCCAGCCAGGCCAAGACCTTTTGACAAGGCGGTGATGGCTTTTTCTCCAAGAGAACCATAGCTCATGGCTGATTGTCCGACAAGTCCCTTAACTCTGAATGGATGCCGGCAGGTGGTTTCACCCAGGACGACGGCGTCTTCATCACGCAAATAAAAGGGATCTGCCAGTTTTTCTTCACTATGTTCTTTTCTTGAAAACAAATTGTCACCATCAACTTTATATACACGTGTTTTAATTTTATTGGTGTTATCCACCTTCATTTCATCGACGAGCTTTGGAAACAATGTATTTCGGATATAAAAGCCTTCATTATCAAAATCCCTTATGGATCCAAACCCTATTAGTCTTTCTTTATACTTTCCCGCTTTTACAACGTCCTGATACTCTTTCCTGGAAAATGGCTTGCCTTCTGTATCGTTGTTAAACAAATATTGCCTTAATTCAGGACCGACTTTTTCTGTAATATACCGTACCTTCCCGATAACCGGAAAGTTTCTGAGTATGGAATGCTGTTTTTGCCTGTCATCTTTTATATACCAGTAGATAAAAAGGAAGACTGGTATTAAAATGACAAGTGCAATAAATATAAATAGTGCAATGACTAGATAATCTGTTAAGCTCATATGGTCCTCCTTCAATTAAACTAAGTTTAGTGCGTCATGGATAGGGGTATCTCCTGAGGATACTTCTATTGTTTTATTAAAAACGGCTTCATGATCCAATGATGCAACGAGAAGAGCGGCTACATCCTCACGCGGGATTTCAGCTGTTTTATCGTGTATTCTATTCTTTACCTCTATCAATTCAGTACCAGGGTTATCTGTAAGCTGGCCAGGGCGAATAACTGTATAAACTAAATTAGCGCTCTTCAGTATATCCTCAGGCAAATCTTTCGCAGCGATTTTACGGGATGTTTCATTCTCACTCTCTTCCGCTTTAACTGCGCTCATCATCACAAATCGCTTTACACCTGATTCTTGCGCCAATTGGATTGTATCTGAAACAGATTGATGGTCAACCATGACGGTTTTGCTTGTATGCTTTTTCGGATTGACACCTGTTAAGTAAATGACAGCATCTGATGACTGAAGGTGTGATAAAAGATTTTGCTCGTCATATACCACTGCATTAGACGCACCCAGCTTTTTTAGATCTTCTATTTGATTCTCAGTGGCGACCACTGCAAGAGATTCTATGTTTTTCTCTGACAGCTTCCTGACTACATGCTCACCAACATCTCCATTGGCACCAATTACAATAACTTTCATTTAACCGCCTCCTTTTTTACCCTTTTTCCACAAAGGGTTCTTTTAAAACCCAAGTGGCTAAACAAAAAACGCAGTCCTCTAATTGGAGCTGCGCAAATCTATCTATCTATTCCATTTCACTTGTTATCATGGTTAATTCATCAGCAGATAACGCTACTTGTTCAAACGCATCCCCTAATTCAGTCACGACATTCACAAATGAAAGAAGTTCCTTTTCAATTTGATTGTTTTGCTGTTTAGTTTGACCCATAGTAGTATGTATTTCATGGAAATAGGTTTCAGTTTCCTTCATACTTCTATTTCCCTCTTTTACCGCCCCGCTAATTTTGGACAGCGAATCTGTTAATTTTTCTGCTTGTGCATTTGTGTTGGAAATAAGAGAAGAGACATTTATAACTGATTTCTTCGTCTCTTCGGAAAGCTTGCGTACTTCATCCGCCACGACAGAGAATCCGCGGCCATGCTCGCCTGCTCTTGCTGCTTCAATGGCTGCATTTAATGAGAGCAGGTTTGTTTGGTCAGCGATGCCCGTTACAATATTAATGATTTCCTGCATTTGCTTTGAAATCTGCAGAAGTACCTGAACATCATTAGAAATATCAGTAACAGAGATCTGAATGTTCGACATATGCGTGTTTTGCTTAAGAAGCTGTTCTTTTCCTTTTTGTGCCCTTTCTTCTGCAAGCGCCGATAGCTCAGTACCTATATTGGCGATCGTAACAATTTCTTCAGACTGTGACTGAAGCTGCTGAAAGGACGCGTTGGTTTGTTCAGAAATGGCGGCAAGATTTTGGGAAGCGCTGGCAACATTTACACGGATTAGCGCTTTTTGTTCTTCAACTTGCTTCTTTAATCGATCGTTCTGTGCATCATACGCCTCGAGAACAAGCTGCTGTTCCAAATTTAAAATTTTGGAAACTGCCCTGATTATGGAAAAGTAAGCTGTTTTGCCCGCTGCCTTTTCCTCAACAATATTCATAATAGAGAGGAGCAAATCTTGAAAGGCACACATGTACCATTTCGTTTGCAGTCCAATCCTTACATGCATATGAGCGATGCGAAACCTTTTCTGAAAATAGGATTCATCGATAACGCCTTCAAACATTTCAGTAATATGCTGTGTTAAGGTCATTTTTAATCGTTGAATAGTGCTATTATCAGTAATAATTTTTAACAATAAAGGCTCGTTCTCCAAATTTTCATAAAAGCGGTCGACGATAACGCCAATGTTTTCCTGGACATAAGGCTGAAGGCCATTAATAATCTGCAGATCCTCCACGGTGAGTCCAATCATTTGGATTTGCTTTTCAATATCGCTGCCATTTGGAATGATTAGTTCTCCATTTCCTTTTAAGAAGACTTGATTTTCGCTAATTATGTTTGATTTTTTAAAAAACAACTAAATGCACCTCAGATAATATAGAATGGGAAAATAATACCATAAACATGCTGGGGATATTACTAAATTTTTCACAAGAAATTGACAATTTCGGGAACATGCAAAAAATAATTAATCTGCACAAGCGATTTTGCTGGATATTGCGCTTGATTTACTCTTCATCGGGAATGGTAATAGAAGAAAAGATTATAGGAGGAATTAGGGTGTTGAGCGATAAACTAATTAAAGAATTGAACAGCCAAATGAATTATGAATTTTATTCAGCCCATGCTTATTTGGCTATGGCTGCATATTGTTCAGCTGAAAACCTGGATGGTTTTGCAAACTTTTTCTTAGTCCAGGCAGAGGAAGAACGCTTCCATGCCATGAAGTTTTACAATTTTTTAAATGATATCGGTGCAAGGGTGACTGTCGAAGGGTTTCCGCCAGTTAACAACAACTTTAGCTCTGTTCTGGATGTGTTTGAAAAAGGACTGACCCATGAAAAGGAAGTTACCAGCCGGATTTACAAATTATCCGACATCGCCCTTGATGAGCGGGAGCATGCGACCATGACCTTTTTAAAATGGTTCATTGAAGAGCAGGTCGAGGAAGAAGCTTTATTTGATAGCTTAATTCAGAAGCTAAAACGGATTGATAATGACAGCAATGCATTCTTTATGCTTGAAAATGAGCTGGCAAAACGCACCTTTTCTCCTGGAGGGGAGTAAAGATAAGTTAAAGGCAAAAGAAGTAGAAGCCCCATCCGCGGCGGATGAGGCTTCTTTATATATTTAAGCTAATCGTTTGAAGTTTTGACCGAGAATTTCGTTCATGGTATGGACGGTAATAAATGCTTTATTATCAACCTGAGTGATATACCCTTTCAGCCTTGTAAAATCTTTGCGGCCAAGGATGGTTGTAATCACTTCTTTTTGATCTGAGGTAAAGGCTCCAGTAGCAGTGTGGATGGTTGCTCCTTTACCTAACTCATGGACAATATAGGTTTTAATTTCATCGCTGTGACGGCTGATGATGACGATTTCTTTATTTGAATTAAATTGCTGAAGTGCATAATCAATGACAAATCCATTTATGATAACACCAAAGAATGCATACATGCCGACTTGCGGGCCGAATAGGATGGTGGAGGATAGAGCAATTGATAAATCCGCCAGAAGTACACCACGTCCTACTTCAATGTTTAAGTATTTATTAAAGATCATGGCAATAATGTCCGTTCCGCCGGTGGATGCCTGCTGGTTAAAGACAATGGCCATCCCAGTTGCGGCGATGCACTGGCCGATAATCAGCTGTATGAGAATATCATCGCTTAGCGGCTGGCTGATTGGTGCGTAATTTTCAAGCACCCATACATAAAACGAAAGGGCGAAGCTTGCATAAATGGTCTTGGCGCCGAAGCCCGAGCCGAGAAAAATAAATCCTACCAAAAACAGAACAATATTGACAAGAATCATGAAAGTTCCAATTGAGAGCCCTGGAAACAAATCATTCATTATAATCGACAATCCACTGACTCCTCCTGTTGCTAAATTATTGGGAGACAAGAAAAAGTGGACATTTATTGAAACAAGGAATGCTCCTAGATTTATCAATAAAAAGGAAAGTATTTTTTGTCGCATCGCCGCAACCTCCTTTTCTAACATTTTTTTCGCTTTCCGTAAAAAGTGGAACAACGGGATTATATAGCCCATAAACACCCTTTGTAAAGGGAATGTGGACAAAAAAATAAGGTTTAATAATTATGACAATTGGAAGGGGTTGCAATAAAGGTGTGTAATTATCCATTTGCTCTCATTTTTTATATAATAGAATGTAGACAAACCTGCCATATTGAAGTGCAATGAAAGGAAGTAAGAAATCTTGAAAAATAGAAAGCTCATCGTGATTCCGATCATGGTCCTGGTAGCAGCTGCGGCTATGTGGATGCTTAGCAAGGATTATCAGCAAATAGACCTATCAATCAGAATGTTAATAGCAGCCGGTGCAGCGCTCTTATCGGGTGTAATTTCGTATTTTCTGTTTAAGCCTGAAAAAGATGAAAACTAAAATGCCTGTTCCTCTGTATGGGGGACAGGTTATTTTTTGGAACTTTTTTGACAGGGGATCCGTATCTAAAGGGGGAGGAGTTGAGATGATGTCAAACAAAGATGAATGTCCAAAATGTAAAAATACAGACTTCGCTGAAGGCACTGATTTTATGCCGATTAAACCTTTAAATAGCAAGTTTTCAACAGGGTCTCTCAAAATATATCAGTTTTGTTTAAAATGCGGAGAAATCATATCTGTCAGGGTGGAAAATCCGGGGAAATTTAGAGGGAGATAAATTATTCTTTACCAATGGCCTAGAGGGAAAAAGACCGCGATATATACAGAGATCAGAGTGAAAAAAAAGGTCGCCATAAAGAGTTCATGAAGCCGAAATACAGAAATCAGAGTGAAGAAAGGTCGCCATAAAGAGTTCATGAAGCCGAAATACAGAAATCAGAGTGAAGAAAGGTCGCCATAAAGGGTTCATGAAGCCAAAATACAGAAGTAAAAGTGAAGAAAGGTCGCCATAAAGGGTTCATGAAGCCGAAATACAGAAGTCAGAGTGAAGAAAGGTCGCCATAAAGGGTTCATGAGGCCGAAATAAAGAAATCAGAGTGAAGAAAGGTCGCCATAAAGGGTTCATGAAGCCGAAATACAGAAGTAAAAGTGAAGAAAAGTCATCATAAGTGCTTCATGAGGACGATATTCAGAAAAGAACAGAATAAACAGCTAAAGTAACAGGCTGAAACCAGTAATTGCCCATTAAAGTCAAAAGCTGACTCCCTTCAAGGAATCAGCCTTATTTTTTCCGTTTTAGGAGCTGCAAATCGATATATAGCTGGCATCTTGTGTTAAAGTCGTCAAAATCGATTGCAGTAAGATCTGTAATTTGCTTCATTCGATATTTTAATGTATTTGCGTGAATGAAGAGCTGTTCTGCAGTGGGCTTGAGACGGCAGTTGTTTAATAAATATACCTCAAGAGTTTTGAGTAAATTCGTCTGGCTTTCCTGGTCTTTTTTCTGCAGCTTCAAAAGGTCTTCATTCACGTAATTCGTCTTGCTGTTATGCTGTGCAATAGGCTCCAAATAGCGAAATACCCATAATTTCTTATATTCATATGGCAATTCTTCAGGCGACCCGATAAATTTCGCTGCTTTTATGACCTCTTGTGCCTCTGCATAGCTTTTTCGCAGTTTAAGGATGGACGTATATTCACCTCCGATTCCTGCATATACTGCTTGGAGCTTGAATTGGCTGAGGACGGTGTTTGTCAATTCATGTGCATCTTCTGAGAGGCTTCCTGGCGCCGGAGAACTGCTGCCAATCAAGACGATAATCTCAAGCTGATTTGTAAAAATGTGAGCCGGATGGCTGAGTGCGTTCGCAAACAGGCGCACTGTTTCCGTCAGCTCGGCAAAAATTTCTTCGTCTGCCTGGGCAACGGTAAATACATTTATAAGAAATGCCTCCGGCAGGATGATTTTCACATTGGCTGCTTCCCATTTGATTTGGTCTTCCGTGTGGTATGTCCGGTCAATGATCTTTCTGTAAAACTGATGTTTTTCCTCATCTTTGCGCAGCTTTAGTAAGTTTTTCTGATAAAGAAGCTTGCCAATATGAAAAGAGATTTCAAGCAAAAACCTCATTTCATTCTCCGATAGCAAGCCATCTGTTTCCTGAACCCAAATATAACCTAAAATCTGATCCTTGTATTTAGCGCTGACCACCACACGCTGGTTAAGTCCGATATCTTCCATCCTCTTTATGCGAAAAGGCTCTGGAATGGTTTTCAGCTGATCGACAATACCTTCATCCATAAACTTTTCTAAGATGGGAATGGGCCACCTTTTAGAGAAAATTGTCTGCTGATTGGCCAGATCAAAATGCTCGATATAGTATGAACTGTAAGCAAGCAGCGAAAACTGCTCATCCTCGATGACAACCGGCTTCTTTAAAAAAGTACTGACCATTTCCGTTATTTCATCTATATCTGATATATTAAGGATCTTCTCCAGCGGCTGGCTCATACGGCTACCTCCTAAGTATTGCTGTTTTTTATTATAGAGAAAATCGGTACCAGGTACCACCCGAATTTTGTCGAAAATAAAAGGACTAGGCCGTTCTGGCCCAGTCCTGCGATAAAGGTTATTTAAATGATTTCTCAAAGTCTTCAAATTGTTTTTCTATTTCTGTTGAAGGTTTTGCTGTTAGAAGGCTTACGACTATGATAGCAATGAAGCTGGCAGCAAAGCCTGGAATCATTTCATAGAGGATACCGGATAAGCCAGCGCTTGACCAAACTATAACGGTGCTTGCCCCGATAACCATTCCGGCTAAGGCGCCCCATCTAGTCATACGCTTCCAGTACAGGCTAAGGAGAATTAACGGTCCGAATGATGCCCCGAAACCTGCCCATGCATAGCCAACAAGGTTAAGAATCGTTTCATTTTTCTCCCATGAAATGATCAATGCAACAATTGAAACAAGTAATACAGATAATCTTCCAATCGTAACGAGCTCTTTATCAGATGCTGAACGGCGGAAGAAAGTTTTATATAAGTCCTCTGTCAGTGAACTGGAAGTTACCAGCAGCTGGGAAGAAATCGTGCTCATGATGGCAGCAAGGATCGCTGCAATTAAGAATCCGGTAATAATCGGATGGAATAGGACATCACCCAATAAGATGAAAATGGTTTCTGAATCCTCAAGACTTATCCCTGTGTCCGCAACATAGGCAATGCCGATGAATCCTGTCAGCATTGCGCCAATGCTTGAGAAAATCATCCAGCCCATCCCGATGCGGGTGGCTTTTTTGATTTCCTTTACCGAACTGATTGCCATAAAGCGGACAATTATATGCGGCTGTCCGAAGTAGCCAAGACCCCAGGCAAACAGGGAGATGATGCCAAGCAGGCTTGTCCCTGTGAAGATATCAAGCAGTGCCGGATCAATGGATCTTGCTGTATCGATAGCGGGACCGAACCCGCCTACATGGAACAGTGTCACTAATGGTACGAGAATCAATGCAATAAACATGATTAAACCTTGGACAAAGTCTGTCCAGCTAACGGCAAGAAAACCGCCAAAAAGTGTGTAGGCTACAACAACACCAGTGATAATCCACAAGCCTGTGTGATAATCCAGCCCAAAAGTACTTTGGAACAAAACTCCACCGGAAACCATGCCTGATGAAACGTAAAATGTAAAGAATATCATGATAACTAATCCTGAAATCAGGCGAAGAATTTTGGATGTATCACCGAAACGGTTTTCCAAATACCCAGGAATGGTGATGGAGTCATTGGCAACTTCAGTATAGGTACGCAGTCTTGGTGCAACATACAGCCAGTTAGCCCATGCTCCAAGCGTTAAGCCGAGAACAATCCAGGATGCACTTAAACCTGTGGCATACATGGCACCTGGAAGCCCCATCAGCAGCCAGCCGCTCATATCGGATGCACCGGCACTTAATGCTGTAACCGCAGGACCAAGAGTTCGTCCGCCAAGCATATAGTCTGATAGATTGGAAGTTCGTTTATAGGCATAATAGCCGATCCAAAGCATTCCAATCATATAGACGGTAATGGATATAAGCAATGCATAATCCATACATAACCCCCCTTTAATAATTCTGTACTTCAATTTTGTAAATATTTAGATAAAACAAGCTATGAGAAAGCGTTTGGCTTTGCCTTCTCATTACTTAGGATATCTTGCATTTGTATTGTTCAAATAGTTTTTTGATTCTATTATAGCCGGATTTTAATATTTTGAAAGAGAAATAATTCCAGAGAATTATCCTTTGAAAATCCCTTTGAAAGCGAAGGCGATATTCGCTGGACGTTCAGCCATCCGTCTCATGAAATAGCCGTACCAGTCCATTCCGTATGGCACATAAACGCGCATTCTATAGCCTTGCTTTGCCAATTCCAGCTGGGTTTTATTTCTCATGCCATAAAGCATCTGGAATTCAAAACGGTCAGTTGGAATGTTATGCTTTTTTGCCAGTTCTTTTGTATACTCTATGATTTGGTCATCGTGAGAAGCTATTGCCGTATAATTTTCATTTAGCAGGCTTTGTTCAATCAGCTTCTTATAGTTCTCGTCCACATCCTTCTTTTCGGGGAAGGCATGTTCAGGTGACTCCTTGTATGCTCCCTTTACAAGCCGTAAAAAAGGCTGATACTTGCCTAGATCCTTCAGGTCCTTTTCAGTCCTGTATAAGTAAGCCTGCAACACCGTACTCACGCAACTGTATTTTTCTTTAAATAGCTTAAACAAATCTATCGTTGCCTGACAGCGGGGAACATCCTCCATATCAATCGTAACCATAATATTGTGCTTTTCAGCTGTGTCCAGGATTCTAGTCATATTTTTAACAACGAGATCATGATCAATATCCAGACCGAGAGAGGTCATTTTAAGGGATACTTGAGAATCCAATCCTTCTCTGCTAATCATTTCAATAGTAGAGATACATTCCTCTGTCCGTTCATTCGCCACCTCAACAGAATCAACGAATTCGCCCAAATGGTCAACAGTAACCGAAAGTCCTTGAGTGTTCAAGTCCCTTATAAAGCGTACACTGCTTTTAAAATCCACACCGCCTATTAGTTTTCCTGCCGCAAAACTTCCGCCTCTATTTTGGGCTAGTTTATTTAAAAAGCTATTTTTAGATAAAAATAGAAAGAAGTCTCTTGTAATCGCTTCCATTTCATCAAGCACCTCCATTTGGTTATCTTTAGATTAATCTTACAATTCTGTGACAAGTACCGGCAATGTTCCGGAAAAACAAAGATTTTGGCCAACTTTTGTTGATAGAAGACAATAGAAGGTGAGATTTTCCAAAATGCCGAGATGCCGATATAGATTTAAAAATAATATGTAAGAAAAGTTTCCATATTATTATTTACATTGCCAAGCTTTTGTATTTAAATAGTAATATAGTTTTGAATATTTATTTATTTCTGAAAAATGGGGGTTAAAAAATGAAGAAACAGTTAAAGAAATTTGCCCAATTTACAGCATTGTCCAGTTTGCTGGTCCTATCTGCATGCGGCGGCAACCAGACTGCTGGGGATAAAGAGGAGCAAAGCAGCGGAGGAGCAGTCCAAGCGGATATTGGAGTTATTTCCTATATCAGCGGACCTGGAGCAGCTTATGGGGAAGCGATCACCAACGGGTTAAAACTAGCGCAGGAAGAGATTAACAGCAAAGGTGAGGTAGAGATAAACCTTGTTATTGAAGATTCAGCCGGCAAGCAGGACCAAGCTTTGACAGCAGCTCAAAAATTGATGAATTCAGAGAATGTGACAGGCATTATCGGGCCTACATTAAGTACAGAAATGAATGTAGTTGGCCCTGAAGCAGATCTAAACGGAGTGCCAATCATGGGAACATCAACTACAGCAGAAGGCATCCCGCAAATCGGGGATTATGTATTCCGCAACTCGCTGCCTGAAGCACTGGCCATCCCGGCTGCAATCGACAAAGCGATTGAAAAATATGATGCTAAAAAAGTAGCAATCCTATATGGAAATGATGATGTTTTTACAAAATCGGGCTTTGATACGATGAAAAAGGCTGCAGAAGAAAAGGGCCTCGAAATATTAACGATTGAAACTTTCCAAAAAGGACAATCCGACTATAATGCACAGTTAACGAAAATAAAAGGTTTAAATCCAGATCTGATTTTGGCTTCTGCTCTATATAACGAAGGGGCAGTCATAATGGACCAGGCCCGCAAAATGGGGATTGATGTTCCTTTTGTAGGTGGAAACGGCTTTAATTCACCTGAAGTAATCAATATCGCAGGTGATGCTGCAAATGGGCTAATTGTGGCAACACCTTGGTACGGTGAAAAAGAAGATGATAAGGTTCAGGATTTTGTAAACAAATATGAAGAAGAATACAGCAAAAAGCCAGACCAATTTGCAGCTCAGGCCTATGATGCGCTTTACATTATGGCAGAAGCATTGAAAAATGCCGGTGAAAATGACCGTGATGCACTTCGGGACGCATTGGCTGAGGTCCAGGGCTTTAATGGAATCCTTGGTGAGTTCTCTTTTGATGAAGAAGGGGATGTCGTAATGGATCCAACTGTCCTGGTGATTGAAGACGGAGCTTTCAAGGTTTTTGAATAAGTATGGTTTCCAAGTAAAGCTCCGGCGCCAAATAGTGCCAGAGCTTTACTTTTAAAAATGAGATTCAAAGCTTTATATAAAAAATGATAGTAGGTGGATAGCCTTGTTAGTGGAACAATTAATAAACGGAATAACCCTGGGCAGCATTTATGCAATCGTTGCACTAGGGTTCACATTAGTCTTTGGAGTGCTTGGCATTATTAATATGGCACACGGAGAAATCTTTATGTTTGGCGCCTTTATAGGTGTTGTGGTGACTGCTACCTTCAAAGGGCCGCTTTGGCTCGCCTTCATTGCAGCTATATTGGTTACAGCTGCAATGGGGTATATGCTTGAACGTTTTGCTCTAAGGCCGCTGCGAAGCAAACAAGGTGTTTCACATTTGGCGCCATTAATCAGTACAATCGGTGTTTCAATATTACTGGAAAACCTGTCCCATCATCTCTTTGGTCCAGGCAATCATCCATTCCGGGCTTCATTCGCTGAAATAAGCTTCCAGATCGGATCGATAACCGTATACCTTGTGCAGATTGTCATCTTTATCATATCTGTCATTCTTATGTACGCACTTTCTTTTTGGCTTGGCAAAACAAAGGCAGGCAAGGCGTTAAGGGCAACTGCTGAAAACCTTGAAACAGCAAGCCTTCTTGGCGTTGATGTAAAAAGAACGATTACGATGACTGTTATCATAGCATCGGCTATGGGTGGAATTGCAGGCATCCTGGTCGGGATGGCTTTTAACTCTGTTACGCCGCAAATGGGATTGTCCATAGGGCTGAAAGGGCTTGCCATCATCATTCTAGGCGGTATGGGAAATGTCAAAGGTGCAATGGCAGGGGGGCTGATCCTTGGATTAGCAGAAACCTTTGTTGTGGTCTACGGCAATTCCGGCTACAAGGACGCAATCGCTTTTGTGGCCATTATCGTCATACTTCTCATTAGGCCGCAAGGATTGTTTGGCCAAAAAATTTCAGCGTAAGAAGGTGAATCCATGCTTGCAGAATTAATCAATCCATATCATTTACAGGTTGCTTCCTTCATATTAATCAATATTATTTTAGGAGTAAGCATTTATATTACGCTATCAACTGGTCAGCTGTCCCTTGCGAATGCAGGGTTTATGGGGATCGGCGCATATACTTCCGCACTTTTGACGCTGAATTTTGATCTGCCGATTATTGTGGGGATATTGGCAGGAACCTTAATGGCAGGTTTGTTCGGGATTATGATCGGAATTCCAACTTTAAGGCTACAGGGAGTTTATCTGGCGATTGTTACTCTTGGCTTTGGAGAAGTAATTCGTGTTATTTTTGTTAACTGGGAGTCGCTGACAAAGGGGGCAGTTGGCTTATCAGGGATTCCACATATGGGACGTGAAATCCTGAATACACTAAAAGGCTTTGGCTTCGATCCAAAGGTGCTAGGCCTGCAAAACAACCAATTTGTTTTCCTTACGATCTTCCTGCTGTTATTACTCATTACCATCAGCATTGTCCTGTTTTTCAGAAGGCAAAATCGATCTCGTGTGGGACGGGCTTTTGCAGCGATTAAGCTGGATGAAAAAGCAGCGGAGTCAATGGGGATCAATATTACTTATTACAAAGTTCTTGCGTTTGCACAAGGCGCATTAGTAGCAGGATTTGCCGGCACATTGTTTGCGCACGTGCTTGCTTACATAAGCCCTGCTGATTTTGCTTATCACCGTGCAGTCGAAATTTTAATTTTTGCAGTCTTTGGGGGCAGTGAAGTTATTTGGGGACCGGTATTTGGGGCGCTATTCTTGACCGTCATGCCGGAAGTGCTCCGTTTTATAAGCGAATACCGCTATATGATTTACGGATTAATCATCATTATTATGATGGCTGTCCGTCCTCAGGGGCTCATTGATGTAAATATCTTAAACTGGATCAAGCTGAAAACGTCAAAGAGGGGGCAAAAGCATGGTACTTCAAGTCAAAAAAGCATGTAAAAACTTTGGCGGGCTGAGTGCTCTCTCTGATGTCTCATTCTCAATAAATAAGGGAGAGATCTTTGGACTGATCGGACCGAATGGCGCAGGTAAAACAACGATGTTCAATTTGATTACATCGATGTTCTCACCCACTTCCGGTGAAATTGTTTTTAACGGAGATAACATAAATGGCCTGAAGCCGCATCTAATCACGAAAAAAGGCATTTGCAGGACATTCCAGAACATTCGTCTATTTCCGCAAATGACTGCAGAGGAAAACGTAATGGTAGGGGAGCACTGCAGGAGCAAATCAGGGGTTTTAAGCAGTGTCTTTCGGACAAAAAACCAGCGTCAGGAAGAGGAGAGAATCCGCCGCAAAGCAAATGAATTGCTTGAATTTGTTGGTTTGGGAGGATATGCAGATGTAATCTCGGACAGCCTGGCATACGGCCAGCAAAGAAGATTGGAAATAGCCAGAGCATTGGCCAGCAGCCCCAAGCTTCTACTTCTCGATGAGCCGGCAGCTGGAATGAACGAAACAGAAACAAGCGAACTATTTCAACTTATTAAAAAAATTCAGGAGCAGGGGATTACTGTGCTGTTAATCGAGCATGATATGCCCCTTGTGATGAAATTATGCGACCGCATTGCGGTACTTAACTTCGGCAAGAAGATTGCAGAAGGAACACCGGCCGACATTCAGAATAACCCTGATGTCATCGAAGCCTATCTCGGCAGCGAGGAGGAAGATTTGTATGCTTAAAGTAAACGGCATTTCCGCCTTTTATGGTAAAATCCAGGTCCTTAAGAACATTGGTCTGGAGGTGGAAGAAGGAAGCATTGTCACCATTCTTGGAGCAAACGGAGCCGGGAAAACAACGACCATGAAGACCATATCCGGGCTTTTGAAACCGCAGCAGGGCAGCATTGAATTTCAAGGTGAGGAAGTAAAGGGGCTACGGCCTGATCAGCTGCTGAGAAAAGGAATTGCTCTTGTTCCGGAAGGCCGGCAGATCCTCTCAGGGATGACAGTGCTCGAAAACCTTGAAATGGGGGCATATCACCGAAAGGACAATGAAATTGACCGGGATATTAAAAATGTAATGGCAAGGTTCCCGATTCTTGAAGAAAGACAGAAACAGCTTGGGGGGACTTTATCAGGCGGGCAGCAGCAAATGCTCGCTATTGCCAGAGCCATTCTCAGCAAGCCAAAGCTACTTCTCCTTGACGAACCATCTATGGGATTGGCGCCGCTGATCGTGGCTGATATTTTTAAAATTATAAAAGAAATTAATGAAGCTGGAACAACAGTCCTCCTGGTAGAGCAGAATGCAAGACAGGCTCTGCGCATATCCGATTATGGATATGTGCTGGAAACCGGAAAAATCGTAGCAGAAGGAAGTTCCCAGGAGCTGTTGAATGATCCAAGAATCATGGAAGCCTATCTGGGACGGAAATCAAGTTAATCTATTTATTGATGGCCAAATCTATTGATTTGGTCTTTTGTATGTTGGAAGGTAAGAGTATGTTAAAATCGATTTTATATTAAGGCAACCATTTTGGAGGATAGATGAAAAGGATTAAAAAGTTTTTTCAAAGAATGTTCCTGTTTCTTATCATTCTTGCTGTGTTTATGTTTGCCAATAACAGCTCCTTGTTTACTAAGGAAAGAGACGAAAAGCCCTTGCTGCTGGCGCATAGAGGAATGACACAGACCTTTTATATGGAAGGAATAACCGGGGATACGTGTACGGCAGAGCGAATTTATGAACCTGAACATCCTTTTATTGAAAACACAATTCCATCCATGGAAGCAGCTTTTGAAGCCGGAGCTGATGTAGTAGAGTTGGACATTCAGCCAACAAAAGATGGCCAGTTTGCTGTTTTTCATGATTGGACACTGGAATGCCGGACAGATGGCCAGGGGGTTCCAGGGAACATACAATGAATGAGCTGAAACAGTTCGACATTGGATACGGCTATACAGCCGATAAGGGAATAACTTTTCCGTTTCGCGGAAAAGGAACTGGGCTTATGCCTTCGCTTGATGAAGTAATGAAGTATTTTCCGGAAGGCAAGTTTTTAATCCATATTAAAAGCAATGATCCGAATGAAGGAAGACAGCTTGCTGAATATTTTTCAAATTTCCCGGAAAGCCGGCTGCAGGAGATAACGGTATATGGGGGAGATGAGCCTATTGCTGCGCTTCAGGAGAAAATGCCCGGTATGCGTGTGATGTCAAAGGCAACCCTGAAGAGCTGTCTCTTGCCCTATCTGGCTGCTGGCTGGACAGGATATATTCCTAATTCCTGTAAAGACACGCAGCTGCATATCCCTGAAGCTTATTCAAAATGGATGTGGGGCTGGCCTAATAAGTTTTTAAATCGTATGGATCAAGCTGGTACAAATGTCATCGTGGTTGCAGGCGACGGCGGCTGGTCTGAAGGGTTTGATAAACCAGCAGATCTGGAACGGCTTCCTGCTGACTATTCCGGGGGGATATGGACAAACCGGATTGATCTAATCGGACCCCTCTATAAGGGAAATTGACGCTTGGAGTAATCCAAGCTTTCTGCTTTTATAGACTGTTAACTTGGGCATCTTCACACAGGAGTTTAAGGAGACTGCCCTTTTCTAATTTTTTTACTGTTAAATTATTTAAAAATTTTGTAAAAAGGGATATTATATTTATAGCATTCTTTTATTTAGTTTACCGAAGGATTTCAGATGCCTTTTTATACATATATTAAATTTTGCAACTACAGCTTGGGGGACTACGAATGGTGAGGATTTTATCATACTTAAAGCCGTACAGGATTGCGGTGATGGTTGCTCTATTGCTGATGCTGACAGAGCTTGTGGTGGAGCTTATTCAGCCATTGTTAATGGCAAAGATCATAGATAACGGTATTATGAAAAATGATCTTCAGGAGGTTATGAAATGGGGAGGAATCATGGTCGGAGCTTCTTTTGCCGCTTTTGCTGCAGGTGTAATCAATTCCTTCTATGCTGCCCATGTTAGCCAAAGCTTCGGTTTTGATGTTAGAAAAAGTTTATATGAAAAAGTGCAATCCTTCTCTTTTGCCAATTTTAACCATTTCCCTACTTCTTCTCTGATCACAAGGATGACTAATGATATTACACAGCTGCAAAATACAGTCTTCATGAGTCTTAGAATTATGATGAGAGCGCCGCTATTAATTATCGGCGGCCTTGGGATGGCATTTGTTGTGAATGTAAAACTGGCGCTCATTTTATCAATAATGGCCCCTTTTCTGTTTCTTTTCCTGTTTTGGGTGATGGGCAAAGGCAGAGTAATGTTTAAAGGGGTTCAGGAAAAACTGGATGCTGTAAATAGTGTTATGCAGGAAAATTTGTCAGGCATTCGTTTAGTAAAAGCTTTTGTCCGTAGAAAGCACGAGGTGAAACGTTTTACAGAAACCAATAAGGATCTCAGAGATGGAACAGTCAATGCACTGCGGCTTATGGAAGTAACTATGCCGGTGCTGCTTTTGATCATGAACCTTTCTATTCTGGGTGTATTATGGTTTGGAAGCATTCAGGTCAATACAGGGGATGTGAAGGTGGGAGAGGTTGTCGCAATTGTCAACTATGCGACTAGGATAACGGCAGCTTTTTCGATCTTCTCCTGGATTATTATGGCCTTTTCTAGAGCCCGTGCCTCTGCAAATCGTGTCACTGAGGTATTGGAAACAGAGGTTGATTTAGCAGATCTTTCGGACTCCCGCAAAGATTTAACAGTAAATGAAGGAAAAATTGAATTCACAAATGTCTCATTTCAATATCCGGGAACGGCTGAAAAGGTTCTCGAGGATATCAGCTTTCAAATCAATCCCGGTGAAACGGTCGCCATTCTGGGTGCCACAGGAGCGGGCAAGACCTCTTTATTCCAGCTCATTCCCCGACTTTATGATGTAACTGGAGGAAAAGTTAAAATTGATGGGCATGATGTCCGCGAGATGAAAATGGAAAACCTCCGCAGGAAGGTCGGTTTCGTGCCGCAGGAAGCCTTGCTTTTTACAGGAAGTGTGAAAGAAAACATTTCATGGGGCAAGGAAGGGGCTACTATGGCGGAGATTACTGCAGCAGCTGTAAATGCACAAATTCACGAAACCATTATGAAGCTTCCTCAGCAATATGATACAAGAGTGGGGCAAAAGGGTGTTAATCTATCCGGCGGGCAAAAACAAAGATTGTCGATTGCACGGGCTCTTGTGAGAATTCCGAAAATCTTGCTGCTCGATGACAGCACAAGCGCGCTGGATATGAAAACAGAAGCAAAGCTGCTGGACGCTCTAAAGGAGTATACTTGCACGACATTGATTATCACGCAGAAAATCAGCACCGCAATTGAAGCGGACCGGATTTTGCTTCTGGAGGATGGAAAGCTGCTGGCTGAAGGCGATCATGACAGCTTGCTAAAAACATCCGGATTATATAAAAGGATTTTCCAATCCCAATCAGGAGAGGAGAATAGAGACTATGCTTAAACAGCTGAAAAGACCATTCCAATATAAAAAAATTCCTCTCCAGCTTGACGAAAAGGTTTCACCAGGAAAAAAGGCGAAATCAAAAAATATGGGGGCAACTTTAAAGCGGATTTGGACCTTTCTTTCCTATAATAAGATCCTGTTGTTCCTCGTTCTTCTCATGGTGCTCATCAGTTCGGCATTGGCTTTGCTAGGCCCATTTTTAGTGGGGGTGGCCATTGATGAATATATTGTCACACAAAATGGCGATGGTTTTATCACCTTACTGGCAGGGCTGACAGTGATTTATGTGTTTCACTCGCTTTCACTCTGGTTCCAGAACTATTGGATGATCGGCATTGCACAAGAGACTGTTTTTACGATGAGAACAAAGCTTTTCAGACATTTGCATAAGCTGCCGATTCCTTTCTTTGATAAACGGCAGCAAGGAGAATTAATGAGCAGGGTTACCAATGATATCGAGAATGTCAGCTCTACCTTGAATAGCTCGTTTATCCAGGTGTTCTCCAGTTTGCTTACCCTAATTGGCACGATTTCTGTGATGCTTTGGCTGAGTCCGCTATTGACGCTGATTACGCTCATTATTGTTCCATTAATGTTTCTTGGCATGAAATGGATTACAAAGAGGACAGGAAAACTATTCAAGGAGCAGCAAAGAAATCTGGGCGAGCTGAATGGTTATATTGAAGAAACGATATCAGGACAACGAATCATCAAAACGTTTTCACAGGAAAAAAAGGTCATTGCCGAATTCCATGAAAAAGGGGAAAGGCTTAGAAGAGCAGGATTTTGGGCCCAGACCTATTCAGGGTTTATTCCGAAGCTAATGAATGTCCTGAATAACCTTAGCTTTGCCATCATTGCGGGGATAGGGGGCGTGTTTGCTCTAAACGGTATGATTTCGATTGGTGTCATTGTCATATTTACCGAGTATTCCCGTCAATTTACCCGTCCGTTGAATGACCTGGCAAACCAATTTAACACGCTGCTGTCTGCGATCGCAGGAGCTGAGCGGGTATTTGACATTATGGATGAAGAGGAAGAGTTTAAGAATGAAAAGGATCTTAAAGAGCTTTCGCATATTAAAGGAAATGTCGAGTTTTGCAATGTATCTTTTTCATATGAAGAGGATGGCAACACGGTAAGGAATGTTAACCTCCATGTGAAAGCTGGGCAGACGGCTGCTTTCGTAGGTCCGACCGGTGCAGGAAAAACAACTATGATCAATTTACTTTCACGTTTTTACGAGCTGGACACAGGAAGCATTTTAATAGATGGCCAGGATATCTCCCTTGTGAAAAAAGAAAGTCTACGGAAGAATATGGGCTTTGTCTTGCAGGATTCCTTCTTGTTCAAGGGTACGGTTTGTGAAAATATCCGCTATGGAAGGCTGGACGCGTCAGATGAAGAAGTGGTGAAAGCAGCAAAGCTCGCTAACGCCCATTCTTTTATCATGAAGCTTCCCCAGCAATACGACACTGTTTTAAGCCAGGACGGAACCGGTATCAGCCAGGGGCAAAAACAGCTGTTATCTATTGCCAGGGCATTCCTCGCTAATCCAGGCATTTTGATTCTGGATGAGGCAACAAGCAGCATTGATACTGTGACAGAACTAAAAATACAGGATGCCCTGCAGGAGCTGATGAAGGGCCGGACCAGCTTCGTCATTGCCCATCGTTTAAATACCATTCAAAATGCAGATAAGATTTTTGTAATTGAAGAGGGGTGTATTCTTGAAGAAGGTACGCATGAATCGCTTCTCAAGCAGGAGGGCTTTTACTATCAGCTGCATGGTAAAGCTGCAGCGGAGGCGCATGCTTGACTGTGTTCGTCCCCAGCCCGCTGCGGTGAATGCAAGATAGAAAACACGGTCTACCCCAATAAAAAGCGGATTTGAGTAAGAATCAAATCCGCTTTTGATTTCTATAAAATGACCTTTTTTTCTTTTGCTTCTTTCAGCCAGTCCGGGAATTCAGTCAGTAATAGGTCATAAATCTCGTTATCTGATATGGTTTCAATATCTTTAATATGGAAAAAGTTTGCATTATCAATGTAACGGCCATCCATTTCGTCAAGCTTTTCCAATGCTTCAAAGCTGGAATCTCCTATCCCGACAAATTGCCAAAATAGCGGTTTATCAGAAGATGAAACAACTGGTTTTTTTATGGTTCTTTTGCAGCCTCCATCATTGATAAAAACAATAAAGGCAGGATCTCTGCTTGGGTCTTCGACCGTGTATTTCTGAATGACATCCTCCATAACAGGAGGTTCATCATTTCTGCCGAATTTATGAATTAGATCATTATTTAAGATGTATCGATCCACATAATCCTCAAAGTCATTTTCTGTTACAGGCTTCAGCCGGGAAAATTCATTATCATAAACCCAAATATCTAATGCCCCGTCGTCGTCAAATTGGCTGGCAACAGCCAGGATTCTTTCGACAACCTTTTGTACTGTACCGTTTTTATATAGCCGCCGCATAGAGCCTGAAATATCCAGAACAAGGCCGACTCTGGCAGTTACATTGTTTAAATTCTTTTTCTCCAGTATGACCCCGGCAGACTTTTTTAATAAACTTATAGACCCCATAATATCTCTCCTCAAGTAAATAATCACAACTAAAATTTACCATAATGAGAAATTAAAAGCTTCTAAGATGTTCCTCAATTTGAAAACCTCATAGCGAAGTCAATAAGCATCTTTTCATATAAATGAATAGAATGCGGAAGAACATATTCATTATTCCCGTGCCAGTTTAAGCCGGAAGGGCCAAACTCGATTGCTGGTATTCCGTAATTGGCGAAAAAGACCGTATCCGCAGAACCGTGCTGACCAAAGAACACCGCTTTACTTTCAGTATGTTTTTCGACGATCGGTTCGAGCATTAAAATAAAGGGGTTGTCCCTTTGGGTAATAAGCGGTTTGCTGAACATATTAACGATTACTTCGCCATCTGTAATGCCTTCAATTTGTTTGATGACGTCTTCATGATTCTGTGTTGGCAAGTAGCGGATATCATAGGATATCACACATTTTTCGGGAACTTTATTATATACATCACCGCCATCTATTTTAGCCAGATTAATAGATGGATAGGGATAGAACTCGGATGATTCTTTTGCAAAAGGCAATTTCAGCAGTTTTTGATGAACTTTAAAAGCTTTTTCAATGGCATTGACTCCCTCCCAAGGACGGCTTCCATGTGCGGGATCACCTTCTATTTCAATATCCAGCCTGATAACGCCTTTTGCTTCCAGCGCGATACCCAGCTGTGTCGGCTCGGAACAAATGACAAAATCACCGCGATAACCCTGCTCTGCAAGATAGCCTGAACAATTAAACCCGCCAATTTCTTCATCTGATACAATTTGAAGCTGTATTTTCACGCCTATTGGCTTCTTATGAAGTTCTTTAGCCGCACACATCATTGCAGCAACTCCTGCTTTCATATCTGCTGCGCCGCGTCCATATATTTTATCTCTAACTTCCACAGGAATAAATTGCTCATCCTTTCCTGAAACAACATCGACATGGCCATTAAAGATAACGGTTTGATCGCCGCTTCCAATTTCGCAGACAGCCATTTTATACCCATTGTTTTCAATCAATTCAGAAGGGAGGTCATGGCCTGACAGCCACTGATGGCAATATTCGATTGCCCGGTTTGCCCCCTCCTTGGTTGAGCTGTTAATTGAAATGAGATCCTTCAATACATTCTCCAGCATATTTTAAAAGGTCCTCCTTATATCTGAATAAGTTTTGCAAAGATATCATTCCTATTCCCGGCTTTAGGCAGAAGAAATCGTACTTTTAAAAATTCCTTTTAGAAGAAGAACTTTCATTCCCTTCAAGGCGATAGCTATCTAAATTCTAAGAATTAATTTTAATACTAAAAAAGGAAACAAAGCTCGGTTCCTTAGTCTCATAACTATTTTTCAGGCAGCTTTAGTTCAGCATTTCCATCTTCATCCATTTGCACAAATACTTTTTTGCCGTCTGGCCCCTTCCCAGCAAGAGGAAAAAAAGGTATGATAATTAGGCTGTTTATTTATTCACGAATTTATCAACATAGTAAATATTGATTTAAAAGAGATTCGCAAACTTATCAACACTATCCACAGGATTCGGTGGATTTACCCACAGAATTTTGTTAACATCCATATGGATGTGTAATATACCTTGGTGAAAGCAGTTATACAACTTATTAACATTACTCACATCCCTGTGGATAAAGGCCTGTTCACAACTTGATCAAACTTAGCCCAATATTTGTGAAGAATTGGTGAAGTGCATTGCAGAATGCTGTTAGAAGGAGTATATTAAAAGTGAAGAAAGATAGTGAAACATTTCACAAAATGATTCGCTAAAGTATCCTTTCTTCCAAAGAGCTGGCCGGCTTTTAAAAACCCAATAGGGGTTAAAAATTTTTTATTAAACATGTGAATAACTTCACAATATAAAATATGGAGATGATTATCATGAAATGGTGGAAAACTCCGCAAGCGGCAGCAGCGTGGACGATATTAAGAATTTGGCTTGGCATACAGTGGCTTGAAGCAGGGTGGCATAAAGTAGCAGATGGATTTGATGCAGGCGGATTTATGCAGGGTGCCATTGCAAAAGCAGGCGGCGACCATCCTGCAGTTCAGGCCTGGTATGCAGGATTCCTTGAAAGTGTAGCAGTGCCTAACGCAGATTTATTCAGCTTTTTAGTCGCATGGGGCGAAGTGCTTGTTGGTATTGGACTTATCCTTGGTGCAGCGACCATCCCGGCTTTAATCGCAGGAGCATTTATGAACCTTAACTTCTTAATGGCAGGAACTACAAGCACAAATCCAGTATTATATACTGCAGCAATCATCCTTCTCTTTACAGGAAGCGGCGCGTATTTCTGGGGCGTTGATAGATTTGCAATCCCATATATCAAGACAATGATGAAAAAAGGCGGACACGGCATCGGTAAAAGAGAAGCACATCATCACTGAATCTAAATGGAAGAAGCAGGGACACATTGCCCTGCTTCTTTTTTATAGCTGAAAAAGAGTTTCTTCCATGAGGGAAGGTGTATGAATGGCCACTTAGCGTTTTTGTTTGCTTCTAGCACGCTGGTCAGCAGCCTTGGAACGTGCCATTGCCTCGAGATCATCGTGATCGGCTAGATCGCGGTCGAATTCGACGTCTAAACCATCCGATTTCATGTTTTTTGGTACTTGTGGAAGTGATGCTTTGTTTCGGTCACGAGTTTTATGTCCATGTGCACGGCCCATTATGAAAACCCCTTTCAACAATAAAAGTACGGAAACTGAATGCTTCCGTACTTTTATCATGTGCCATTTTAAGGGCTGTATAGATGGTAATTAATGTTTTGGCTGCCTTCCAGCAAATCCGCCGGCTTTGTCCGCTCTTTTGAATTCTCTGGAATAGGTTACTTCCTGCATGCTGGATAATGTACTTTTTGATTTGTCCTTCTTCTTTTTGTCCAATTTGCTCATCCTTTCAAATATGCTTTCCGTCTTTCCTTATTTTTCCCTTATTTGAAAGAATTGATACTGGAGATTAACCGAAAAATGGATTTTGCTGCCTAATCAAAAATTCCAACAATCCAATTATGAGTATATATCCGCTAATGTTGGCTTCAGGCTCTTAAATAAAAATTCATATCCGGATGCTGTCAGCTTTTCTGGCAGCACCTTTTGCCCCTCTAAAACAAGGGTGCTCATTTCACCCAGAACTATTTTTAAAGCAAAGTCTGGAGCAGGAAGCCAGTGCGGACGATGAAGAACCTCTCCAAGAATCTTGCCAAATTCCTTCATTGTAACCGGATTGGGCGAAGTGAAATTAACCGCCCCTTGCAGCTGTTCATTTTCTATGCAAAATAGAATCCCGCTGACAACATCCTTCAAATGGATCCATGAAACCCATTGACTGCCAGATCCGACTGTACCCCCGGAAAATAATTTATAGGGGAGGGCCATTCGTGGAAGGGCACCATCATTTTTATCGAGAATAATGCCAAAGCGGCAGAAAATTGTACGAACATCCCATTCCTCTGCTTTGGAGGCTTCCATTTCCCAGCGGCTTACTGTCTCAGCTAAGAAGTCTGAGCCTGGTTTTTTTGATGCTTCAGTAAAAGTTTCTTTTTCTGAAGTCCCATAATATCCGACTGCACTTGCATTAATCAAGGTATAGGGCTTTTCTGCCAAACGGCTTATAATCCGCAGTACTTCCTTAGTTGCTGTAATCCGGCTGTTAAAGATACGCTTCTTGCGTTCCTCTGTCCACCTGCCGCTGTTAATAGACTCCCCTGCCAGGTTTATAAACACATCTATTCCTTCAAGCTCATCTTCCGGTGAATCATCTTTATTCAGCCACTGGACATATTGAAGGTTTTTGGAATTTTGTTTGTTTACAGCATTTCTGGTTAAAATCAAAAGGTCGTGTCCATTCTGCAATAATTTTTTTACCAAGGCGCTTCCAACAAAACCGGTGCCTCCTGTTATGGCTATTCTCATGGGAAATTCCCCTTTCAAGTGGCAATACTTTCTTACATCTTACGACGTTTTCTTTCTAAAACCTTTTTTAAATGTGTTACATTAAAAAAGAGGTGGAGAAAATGCCGATTATTACAAAAATCACTGTCCAGAAAAAGAAAACAGACCGCTACAATATATATATGGATTATGGCAAGGGTGAAGAATACGCGTTTAGTGTGGATGAAGATGTTTTAATAAAACACCAGCTGAAAAAAGGGCTGGAGCTCGATGAGTTCGCACTAAGTGAAATTGGCTACAAGGATGATATACGCAAAGCCTATAACACGGCTATTCAGTATTTATCCAGAAGGATGCGCTCAGAAACCGAAGTCCGCAAACATTTAGCTGAAAAAGAAGTTGAAGAACTTGTCATACAGGAAGTTATACACAAATTATATGATTATAAATTTTTAAACGATGAAGAATTCGCAAAGGCTTTCGTGCGTACACAAATGAATACTTCAGATAAAGGCAAAGGATTAATTCGCAATGAACTCAGGGAAAAAGGAATTTCTTCAAAATTAATTGAAGAAGCATTGGTGGAGTATCCGAGGGAAACTGAGCTCAATACAGCAATAAAGCTTTGTGGTAAACAGGCACAAAAACTCTCCCGTGATTCATCAAAGATCATCAAGCAAAAATTGGAACAAATGCTGATGCGTAAAGGGTTTAACTTTGAAATTATTCAAGCAGCCATTGCGGAAACAGAGCTTGAAAAAGAAGAAGACGAAGAGATGGCAGCCTTAAAATTCCAGGCAGAAAAAGCCAAGAGAAAATATGCAAAGCTCCCTGAATTTGAATACAGGCAAAAAATGAAACAAACATTATTCCGCAAAGGATTTTCCTTTGATTTAATTGAGCAGTATCTAAGGGAAGACGAGGAAATATAAGAAACACATGGCATAAAGCCATGTGTTATTTTCTGTTAGATTCAATCACAATTGCATTTTCCTCATTGCTTTCTAAAATCATCTGAGCCACTTCCTTAGGAGAACGCAGCTTTGATTTATCCTTGATATGCTCGCTTTCATCCCAGAAAGGTGTGTCCATGCCACCCATATATACGGCTTTCACCTTGATATTTGTGTCCTCAAGCTCTTTCTGCAGGCTCTCAGTGAGCCCTCGTACTGCAAATTTACTTGCAACATATCCAGCTTCATTTACCTTTCCTTTTAACCCGGCCGTGGATATGATATTCATCAGCAATCCTTCGTTTCTTTCTTTTAAATAAGGCAGAATTGCTTGTGACATATAAATGGTGCCGAGCACATTTGTATCAAGCATTTCACTTATTTCTTTTTCTTTCATTTCTTCAAATGGTCCGAAGTGGCCAACACCGGCATTATTAATCAAGCCGAAGAGTGGAATGCTTCCGGCTGCATCCTTTATAAATTGGCGGACTTCTGCAAGCTTCGTTACATCAACAGCAAAGGATTGGGCGCTTCCGCCGGCATCTTGTATTTCCCTTTCCACTTTCTTCAGTTTCTCGTGTGTCCGTCCCGTCAAAATGATATGGAAGCCTTGTTTCGCGTATAATAATGCAAGCTCCCTTCCTAACCCTGATCCTGCACCCGTAACTATAAGGGATTTCATTTTTGTATCACTCCTTTTGTGAACTATTCTATAAAAATATTTTAACAAAATCGGCAGTGTATTTCTTTTCGCAGGCTTTAGATTGAAAGCTCCAGTCTTTTCTAACCATGTTTTTTCCCATATACTTAGCTATGTAGAATAGTTTTTTAAATAACAACTCCTATATAGGTTAGAGTGTTCAAAACAGGATTTAATTATCTAGAGAAAGTCAGAGGGATCGTTATGCAGGAGAAAAGATATAGCACAATGACGACGTATGAATTGCAGCAGGAAATCGCCAGCCTGAATGAAAAAGCCAGGAAAGCAGAACAGATGGGTATGGTGAATGAATTCGCGGTACTGGAGCGCAAAATGATAATGGCTAAGTCCTACCTGCTTAATCCGGATGATTTTAAGCCAGGGGAATTATATCAAATTGAAGGGGATCCAGGAGTGTATTTTAAGATTGAATATATGAATGGAGTATTTGCTTGGGGATTTCGATTGAATGGAAGCAAGGGTGAAGAGGCTTTGCCGATATCTATGCTTAAAAAATTAGAAGAAAGAGGATGATTTGAACATCCTCTTTCCGGTTTTTAAGAATTTTTACGAATCTGTCGTTTTAAAATGATGAGGTCTTGAGTTTGCTGGGTTTCTCCATTTACTTGAGAATGCGCACGCTTTGGCCTAAAGTGCGGTGAAGTAAATGGACTGGAATACGGATTGTCGCCAAAAAAGTTTTTGCTGTTTCCCATAACCAAGCCTCCTCGAATTTTAAAATTCAGGTGTATCGTTTTCTCGGTTTGATGAAGCTCTCATCCGTTCCTGTGGATGTGTATTGATGGTGCCGTCAGCCCGGCGTGAAGCGTACTCCGCTTTAGCCCGCGGCTCACCCTCAAATTTATTGTTATTTTGATTTGGAAAATTTCTCGCTTTATTGCGCATAAGCAGCCTCCTAAACCGGAATAAGAGCGTGATCAGCTTTGGTGCTAATCACGTAGTACTATTATTTGTTTTTGTTTGACAGGCTATGATAAATAAAGGCCTTTAATAAATGGTAATGAGGTGATTTTTATGAATGAATACCAGCAAAAGCTTTATGAACTTTTATTGGAAAAAAATGATAAGCTGTCAGCCAGCCAGGCCCAAACATGGATTGAACTTCTGTGGGAGGATTTTGAAGCTACCTATGCTAAAGCCGGCAGAGAATATAGAGGCAGAGAAATGACGGAGCGGATTGTAAGGCAATGGGTAGAAAATTACGGAAGCAGGCTCCATGAATTTGTGGCTAATAATCCAAAATATAAACATCTGCTCGAGCAGGATATGAATAAACTTAATTAAAAAACCGGCTGCCTTTGAAGGCAGCCGGTTTATCTTTGGTCCCAGCGCATCTTTCGATTACCCAGGAATAATATCCAGTTTTTTACGCAGTTTTTCTTCACTGAAAATCCAGCCTGTGTAGGAAGATTGGATGGTTAATTCCCGATCCAGCTGGACAACAGCTACGAATGGGTAATGGCCATTGCTTCGATAACGCAGATCAATGAACCGAACTTCATAATAATCATCATATTCATCCACTTCCCAGCGGTAAACAGGAGAGAAGGATAAGAATGCAGAGAGGTTCTTATCTTTTTTTGCTGCCTCAAGCACCGGGGTTTCAGGAACGGGAATGCGATTGAATTGATCGAGAATCCGGACGTGATTTTTAACAGCGCGTCCTACGAAAAACTGATGCTTGCTCATTACTGCAACCCGCCAGTGGTTAAATCTCATGGTTGGGGCAATGATGATTTCGGTTGCATCAGGAATAATGGCCTTTACAGCTTCCATGACGCTTCTTTGGGCTGCAAAACGCAGCAGATAGTACACCACTATAATTCCGTATATGACTAAAAATGTATATCCTGGATGTACACCAAATGCCCAAATAAATAATCCGACAACATGAATCCCGAAAATAAACGGGTCAAACGTGTTAATAACGCCCAATGCAACCCATTTCGACGAAAAAGGCCTCAATGCCTGTGTTCCATATGCATTAAAAATGTCGACAAATACATGCAGGAAAACGGCCAGAAATGTCCAAATCCAAAGATGAAGCAAATTTGCTTCCGGAAAAAACGGATAAATAACCGCTAATATCACCAGCGGCCATAGCAGAACTGCTGGGATGGAATGGGTAATTCCCCTGTGGTTGCGTATATAAACGGCGTTATTTCTAAGCTTTAATACTGTATCTATATCTGGTATTTGTGAACCAACGATGGCTCCTATCATGACGCTGGTTGCAGTAGCCGAACTTTGTGCAACAATCGGATCAAGAGTGGAAATACCGCCAATCGCCAGTCCCATTACTACATGTGTGCCAGTATCCAAGAGGAAAGTACCTCCTTCCTTGGGAACATGATTTAAGTAAATTGTGTGAATTTTGAATTTCGTCACCTGTCTACCTGCAGAGTGTAACCCCTCTGAGGTCTTGGAAGTTCCTCCCCAGAACTCCGCAGCAAAATACTTCGAACGACTGAAGGTGAGTTTTGGGAGGGCGCAAAGGTTTTAGTCTGCGTTCCGTTGAACCAAGGCGCTCTCGCTTTTCTAAAGTGTATCAACAAAATTCTTGTATTAACAGCTAATTATGGGTACCTTTAAAGGAGTTGCTAAAAATGATACAAAGTGTTCAAATGATTGTGCAATATGAAGTGAAAAACTCATCTTTTTCCCAGTATCAGGAAGTGATGTCAAATGTGATTGATATGCTGCCTGCCTATGATGCGGCAGAAATTAATATCTCTCACTATGATGAGGATTCGTACATGATTATTGAATCCTTTATTGTTCCAACTGAGTCCCATTACTTTGCTTTGAAAAAACTTCGCAAATCCAAAAAGCACAATGTATTTGGCAGTTTGGATCCATTTATTTCTGGCGGATTGGCCAAAATGGATTGCTGGGCTCTAAAAAAGCAACTGTACTAATATATTCCCATATTTCCGATTGTTTAACATCAGGAGGAGCAAAAATTGAAAGAAATAAGCAAAAACAATATTGATTCAATTGATATAAAAGGTTTTCAGGATGATTTATTAAGCTGGTTTCAAGACGAACAAAGGGACCTTCCATGGAGAAAGGATCAGGATCCTTACAAGGTTTGGGTATCAGAAATTATGCTTCAGCAAACCAGAGTCGATACCGTCATTCCTTATTTCAACCGTTTTATTGAGCAGTTTCCTACGATAAAAGATCTATCTGAAGCGGAAGAAGAAAAGGTATTAAAGGCCTGGGAAGGTTTGGGCTATTATTCAAGGGCAAGAAATCTGCAGTCCGCTGTCCGGGAAGTACATGAAAAATATGGCGGAAAAGTCCCCGACACACCCAAAGAAATCTCCTCATTAAAAGGAGTGGGACCCTATACAGCAGGAGCTATTTTAAGTATCGCTTACGGTATTCCCGAACCAGCAGTAGATGGAAATGTTATGCGTGTCCTTTCCCGTATTCTTTCCATTTGGGACGATATCGCAAAGCCATCGACAAGAAAGATTTTTGAAGCTGCGGTCCGAAAACTGATTTCACACGAAAATCCATCCCATTTCAATCAGGCGCTGATGGAGCTCGGAGCTTTAATCTGCACACCGACGTCACCTTCCTGCTTATTATGTCCTGTCAGGGAGCATTGTACCGCCTTTCATACAGGGACTCAGCATGAGCTGCCTGTGAAAACGAAAACCAAAAAGCAGCGTAATGTGCAATTGGCAGCGGCGGTCCTCGCAGATGATCAGGGGAGAATCTTGATTCATAAACGGCCGGAAAAGGGTCTCCTTGCAAATCTTTGGGAGTTTCCGATGGTTGAGATAAATCTTGCATATGTAAGTGAAAAAGAGCAAATGAAGGATGCCTTTCACACTCAATATAGTGCTGAAATCGAGATTGATGAAATGACAGGCCAGATCGAACATGTTTTTTCCCACTTAACATGGAACATTAATGTTTACAAAGGGAGAATTATTTCACTTGTAAAAGAAGAAGCCGATTTAAAATTGGTTACACTTGATGAAATAAGAAAATTCCCTTTTCCGGTTTCACACCAGAAGATGTTCCAGCAGTTTTTGAATAGTGAAGCATAGAAAAAAGGGGGATATCCCCCCTTAAATTTAAATTTTCGCTCAATCGTAACTTACACGTGTTCCATGGGTATAATCGGCTTCCTGCCTTTTTAGCCCGCCACGGCTCTCAATTTCTTCGACTATTTCTCTGTGAATGGTTTGTCCTTCGGAATTCAAATAGGGCATAATTTGCTGAAATGAATGATGGTAAAAAGCAAGTTCGCTATCCTTCCAGTCAGTTTTTGGCATCATGGAAAGCTCGGTCATATCACGGCCAACATACATATACTATCTTCCTTTCATCTCGATTTAATTAATGATAGTGTTTTAATCAGAATTGCCATCTATACATGGAAAAAGCTAAAATGATAAGCGAAACAGGGGATGTATTTTAAAATTCCCGGAATTTCAATCCTTAAACAGATTAGATAAAGGAATACATAAAAGAAAGGAAATGAATCATGACACAAAAAGTAGCGCTTATAACAGGAAGCAGCAGAGGGATTGGAAAGGCCACAGCCATCAGGCTTGCAAAGGAAGGATATGATATTGTCATCAATTATGCCCGCAGCAAATCGGCCGCCAATGAGACGGCAGCCGAAATTGAAGCACTGGGAAGAAAGGTGCTGGTTGTAAAAGCGAATGTTGGCGATGTGGAGAAAATTAAAGGGCTTTTTCAGGAAATTGAACGCGAATTTGGAAGGCTGGATGTTTTTGTGAATAACGCAGCTTCAGGTGTTTTGCGTCCGGCGATGGAACTGGAGGAATCCCATTGGGATTGGACCATGAATATTAACAGCAAAGCTTTATTATTCTGTGGGCAGGAAGCAGCAAAGCTAATGGAAAAAAACGAAGGCGGAAGAATAGTAAGCATCAGCTCTCTGGGATCGATCCGCTATCTTGAAAATTACACGACAGTTGGTGTTTCTAAAGCAGCTTTAGAAGCACTCACACGTTATTTGGCAGTTGAATTGGCACCTAAAAATATTATTGTAAATGCTGTTTCAGGCGGTGCGGTTGATACAGAAGCATTAAAGCATTTCCCTAATCGTGCAGAGCTGCTTGAAGAAGCAAAGTCCAAAACTCCTGCGGGACGTATGGTTGAAATTGAAGACATGGTAAATACAGTAATGTTCCTAATTGGCGAAGAATCAAGCATGATCCGCGGCCAAACTATTATTGTGGATGGAGGTATTTCTCTGCTGGTTTAAAATAATAATTGGATATTTTTGGTTTTGAAAAAAGTAGGATAGTTTCCTCCTCGCCGGGTTAAATTAATGAGCGTGGAGGTGATTACAATGGCTAAACAACCAAACCAAACTCAAGCTGGAACTAACGTACAAGAAGTAAGACAACAAAACGCTCAATCTGCAGGCCAAGCTGGTCAAGGACAATTCGGTACTGAATTTGCCAGCGAAACTAACGCTGCTGAAGTAAGACAGCAAAACCAGCAAGCTGAAGCTAAAAAAGGCCAAAACGCTGGCCGTCAAAGCCGCTAATTAAAATTAGCTGTACTTAATTGAAACCGCCCTTCATTTGGAATGGGCGGTTTCTTTTTTTGGGTAAAAATGACTCTATTTTATCCATAAACCGGAACACTTGGTTGTTTGGTTTAATAGGGGGCATTAGAACTATACGCCCATTTTGCGCAAAACATAATGCAATGCTAAAGAAATAAGCACAAATAGCGTAACTTTATCCAATGAAATTTGCTCAACTAGGGGAGTATGCGTTGAGCGGTCTGATGAATAAATAGACCACCAAACAGGTTCTAAATAAAAAGTGGAAATCATGAGCCATAAGAATAATAGTAAACATATCAAAGTCCAATAAAGTTTCATCATAATCACTCCTCGTATATTCAATAGTCGGTTATCAAAAGATTCCAGTTTTCCTAAGAAAAAGAGGAATCGACAAAACTTCCATAAAGTCAACATAAGTAGTCAAAGGGTTGTAAGAAGGGGCAGCGAATAGTACATACTAGGAAAAATAATCGGGACGGTGAATCGATCATGAAAAACTTTAACAGTTTGGTGTCAGAGCAAATGAAAACAATGGAAAAGCTTCTTTATCTGCAAAGTGAATTGGAAAGATGCCAGGAGATTGAGGAAGAACTTAAAGCGATCCAACAGGAAACGGAATTGGAAAGTGTCCAGTACGAAATTGCAAGGATGAAAACTGAACTGAAAGAGATTCACAGTGTTTTTGAGGAACAGACCGAAGAGGTGATCCGCTCCTACCAGGAGGTAAATGTAACCGTATAAAGAGCAGCTCTAACTTCTATTTGACTATAATTCGGCATCATATGATAAACAATTAAGTGATTTAAAAACATTTAAATTCAGCTATTATATCCTTTTTTGTCAGCCGTTGATACATTTCAATGGCTCTTTTGTTTTAAAATTTTCCTTTTACCGTTATAATAGTAGAAAACAGGAATCGTACTTTGTTGCCTTTTGTCTATGTATATTATTGAAATCATGCTGTATATGTTAAGCTTCGGCATGGAGGAGATGGCGCTTAAAAATGCGCAGAAATTTTTTTACAGGTTGCAAAGCTTCCGGAATAGGAAAGTAGGGGAAAAAAATGGCGGTACCCATAGAAGGCGAACCAATGCAAATTCACAGCTATAAACATAATGGGCATATCCACCGCGTCTGGGAGGAAACAACCGTATTAAAGGGGACACAAAATTTAGTGATTGGCGGTAATGACCGGACGATTGTAACAGAATCTGACGGAAGAACGTGGGTTACAAGAGAGCCAGCCATTTGTTATTTTCATTCCCAGCACTGGTTTAATGTGATTGGAATGATTCGGGAGGACGGAGTTTATTACTACTGCAACATTAGCTCGCCATTTATTTTTGACGGAGAAGCGTTAAAGTATATTGACTATGATCTGGACATTAAGGTTTTTCCGGATATGACGTTTAATCTATTGGACGAAGATGAGTATGAACGGCACCGTCAGGAAATGAATTATCCCGATGTAATTGACAGCATCCTAAAATCCAATGTGGATAACCTCATCCATTGGATCCGCCAGAGAAAGGGCCCTTTTGCACCGGATTTTATTGATATATGGTATGAACGATACTTAACTTACAGACGCTAAAAAAAGTGGTGAAATTGCCAAAATAACGCCTGTTGGACCTCGGGTCAGCAGGTTTTTATTTTTGGCTTATTTTTGCATGTTTGCTGGGATTAGGGGTAATTTTAAGAAAATAACTGTCCATTTGAGGAGATGGAGCTTTTTAAATCAACAGGTTCTTACTTTTACGGGAGCATTACGGGCAATAAACAATTTGCTCCATTTTTCAGCGAAAACAAGGATATATCAATGATCAGCTTTTATTTCAACGTTAGTAAAGCAGAATTAGATAGAGAGGGGGAGCGAGCAGGTTGGACAGTATAAAAAGATATTTAAAATTTGTAAAGCCGTATCGCCTTCAGATTATCGGAACCATCATAATTGGCATTATTAAGTTTGCCATTCCGCTGTTGATTCCGCTTCTGATCAAGTATGTTATTGATGATATTATCGGCAATGAGGCATTAAGCCAGAGCGACAAAACAAATACACTTTTAATCGTTATGGGAATCATGATCGCGGTGTTTGTCGTTGCACGGCCACCGATTGAGTATTACCGGCAATATTTTGCCCAGTGGGTGGCAAGCAAAATTTTATTTGATATCCGAGATAAGCTTTTTACCCATATTCAAAAGCTGAGCTTTAAGTTTTACGCTAATAACCGAACGGGGGAAGTTATCTCGAGGGTTATTAATGATGTGGAGCAGACCAAGACCTTTGTTGTAACCGGGCTAATGAATCTTTGGCTTGATGTAGCGACTATTTTAATCGCTGTTGTGATCATGCTAAATATGGATGTTACCCTGACAATTGTATCGCTGCTTTTATTTCCGTTTTATGCTTTTTCAGTTAAATACTTTTTCGGGAATCTCAGAAAGCTGACGAGAGCCCGCTCACAGGCTCTCGCGGAGGTCCAGGGATATTTGCATGAACGGGTCCAGGGGATGGCTGTAGTGAAAAGCTTTGCCATTGAAGATTATGAACAAACCCAATTTGATGCACAAAATAAAAACTTCCTGACGAAAGCGATCGACCATACAAAATGGAATGCAAAGGCATTTGCTGTCGTTAATACGATTACTGATGTTTCACCGCTTCTTGTTATTGGCTATTCAGGTTATCAAGTAATTCAGGGTGATATCTCACTTGGTGTGATGATGGCGTTTATTGCCTATATCGACAGGCTATACAGCCCTCTTAGAAGGCTTGTAAATTCATCGACAACTTTAACACAATCGATTGCTTCCATGGACCGGGTTTTCGAATTGATAGATGAGGAATACGATATAGATGACGCGCCTGATGCCATTGAATGCCGGGATGTAAAAGGCCATATCCAGTTCGAAAACGTAAGCTTTTCATACAATGAGAATGAAGCTTCTGTACTAAAAGGTATATCACTTGATGTAAAGGAAGGGGAAACAATTGCGCTTGTTGGAATGAGTGGCGGCGGAAAGTCTTCATTGGTCGGCCTGATCCCGCGTTTTTATGATGTAACCGAAGGAAGAGTTCTGCTTGATGGCACGGACATCCGTTCCTTTAAAGTTAGAAGCCTGCGCGATAAAATTGGTATGGTGCTCCAGGATAATATCTTGTTTAGTGAATCAGTAAAAACAAATATTCTTCTTGGCAAGCCGGAAGCAACAGATGAAGAAGTAGTCGAAGCTGCCAAAGCTGCCAATGCACACGAGTTTATCATGAATTTGCCTGATGGGTATGAAACAAAGGTCGGCGAACGCGGTGTCAAACTATCGGGGGGACAAAAGCAGCGGATTGCCATTGCGAGAATCTTTTTGAAGAATCCGCCTATCCTTGTTTTGGATGAAGCGACTTCTGCTTTAGACCTTGAGAGTGAGCATCTGATACAGGAAGCACTTGAAAAATTGGCAAAGGATCGTACGACCTTTATCGTGGCACATCGTCTTTCCACGATCACCCATGCTGATCGAATTATCCTAATAGAGCATGGAGAAATTTCGGAAGCGGGAAGTCATGAAGAATTAATGAAAAAACATGGAAATTATTATAAGCTATTTCAAGTTCAGCAGCTTGAACATTAGGACTAAAAGCTGGCTCTAAAGAGAGCCGGCTTTTTTGGTACTCTTTTATGGTAGTGCGTTAAATTGCTATAGTGTAACAATATTTTAAGTAGTAAAAAACTGTCATTAAGGTCCAGCTTTTTCATAGATATTAGTAGAAAACGATTAAATTTCTAGTCGGAAAGATATAGAATGACGTCAAAATATATATAATGTTTACTATATTTAAATAATTTAGAAAAATGAGTAGACTTCGACAATCTTTTTTTATAGAATGAAAAAAAGAGTGACCTAAAGTCCAAATTGTTAAAAATGTCCTATTTCATAGGAAAGGGACGATCAAGAAAGGAGTATCCGTGTGACTCAAGCTCCAGTTTTAGATGTAAAGCAGCTAAGGACTTCCTTTTTCTCTTCGGATGGTGAAGTACCTGCCGTCGATGATATAAGCTTCTCAGTTAATAAAGGAGAGGTCCTTGGAATAGTCGGCGAGTCCGGCTGCGGAAAGAGTGTTACTTCTCTATCCATAATGAAACTGATTCCACAGCCGCCGGGGAAAATTGTTGGCGGAGAAATTCTTTTAGACGGCGAAAATCTAGTGAACGCCTCAGAAAAAAGAATGCGGGAAATAAGAGGCAATGAAGTGGCGATGATTTTTCAGGAGCCGATGACATCATTGAATCCTTTATTCACGATTGGCGATCAGCTAATAGAAGGCATTAAAATACATAAAAAAGTAAACAAGAAGGCTGCTTTCCAGCAGGCAGTTGAAATGCTGAAGCTTGTCGGCCTGCCGAGAGCAGAGCAAATTATGAAGGAATATCCTCATCAGCTTTCCGGAGGGATGAGGCAGAGGGTGATGATCGCGATGGCTTTGTCCTGCCATCCGCGTCTCCTGATTGCCGATGAGCCGACAACCGCGCTCGACGTAACGATACAGGCTCAAATCCTTTCCCTGATGAAGGACCTTAATGAGAAACTCGATACAGCAATTATTATGATTACCCATGATTTAGGCGTGGTCGCGGAAGTTTGCGAGCGGGTCATTGTCATGTATGCCGGAAAAATCGTCGAAGAAGCGCCGGTAGAAGAAATTTTTAAAAATCCGAAGCACCCTTATACACAGGGGCTGCTTCTATCTGTACCGGATGTCCGGGAAAAGAAAGATCGTCTATATTCTATACCAGGAAATGTGCCAAAGCCGGGGTCAATCAAGACAGGCTGCCGATTTGCAGCACGCTGCGAGTTTGTCCATGACCGCTGCATGGCTGAAAGTCCTCCGCTTTACCATGTTGAAGAGGCAGAACAGCACACTGTGCGCTGTTTCCTGCACGAGTCAGGAGGTGTAGTGAATGACCGAAGTGCTGTTGGAAGTTAATCAATTAAAAAAGTACTTTCCTGTGACAGGCGGACTTTTTGGCAGAAAAACAGGTGATGTTAAAGCAGTTGATGACATTAGTTTCTTTGTTAATAAAGGTGAAACGCTTGGTCTTGTAGGTGAGTCGGGTTGCGGCAAATCCACAACAGGAAGAATGCTGATGCGCCTGATTGAACCAACAGAAGGAAAAGTGGTTTTCGAGGGCAAAGACCTGACAAGCTTAAGCTCAGGGGAAATGCGCAAAATGAGAAAGGAAATGCAAATGGTGTTTCAGGATCCGTTTGCTTCCTTGAATCCCCGCCATACGGTTGAACAGATTTTGGAAGAGCCGCTTATCGTCCATGGCATTGGCGACAAAGAGGAACGAAAACGAAGGGTAAGGGAAATGCTTGAAGTTGTCGGCCTTAGCAGCTACCATGCAAAACGCTACCCTCATCAGTTCAGCGGTGGCCAAAGGCAGAGAATCGGAATTGCGAGGGCACTTATGACAAAGCCTAAGCTGATTATTGCTGATGAACCAGTTTCAGCCCTCGATGTTTCGATTCAATCACAGGTATTAAACCTGCTTGAAGATTTGCAGAAGGAATTTCAGCTTACTTATATATTCATTGCCCATGATCTGGGGGTGGTTAAACATATCAGTGATAGAGTTGGAGTTATGTATCTTGGAAGGCTGGTAGAAATCACAACAGCGGATCAGCTTTACGATAAACCGCTGCATCCGTATACGCGAGCTTTGCTTGGTGCAGTTCCAGTTCCAGATCCGACATTAAAGAAAGATAGGGAGCTTTTAACCGGGGATATTCCAAGCCCGCAGAATCCTCCAGCAGGATGTGCTTTCCACACGAGATGCAAAGAATGCATGGATATCTGTAAAACAGAAAGACCTCAATTAGAGGAAATTGAACCTGGTCACTTTGCAGCCTGTCATTTATACAGGTCTTGATGAGCTGGCAAAAATGACAGCGCTGCATGGATGATAAATATGTAAAAATGCCTGCAAAGCAGGCGAAAGAAAAAGGGGGAAAACAATGAAGAAGCGCAATGGTATTTGGTTCCTTGTTGCAGCTATGCTTCTGTCACTGGCACTAGCCGGCTGCAGCAGCAACTCAAGCAGCGGAACAAAGGAAGAGGATAATGAGAAAGGCACAGATACAGAAGAAACATCTTCAGGAGGTACGCTTGTTTTTGGACGCGGCGGTGATTCTACTTCACTTGATCCGGCCATTACAACAGAAGGTGAATCTTTTAAAGTTACAAAAAACATTTATGAAACACTTATTAACTTCGGTGAGCAGGATACTGAAATTGAAGCGGGCCTTGCTACTGAATGGGAAACAAGCGAAGATGGCCTGAAGCACACATTAAAGCTTCGCGAAGGCGTTAAGTTCCACGACGGAACAGATTTCAATGCGGAAGCAGTTGTCTTCAACTTTGAAAGATGGAAAGCAGGAAGCGCTGAGCAATTCTACTATTACAACTCTCAATTTGGAGATAAGATCTCTGAAGTTAAAGCAGTTGACGATTATACAGTAGAGTTTATTTTAAACAAGCCAATTGCTCCATTCCTAAAGAATCTGGCTATGTCTCCATTTGGCATTGCCAGTCCGGCTGCTGTTGAACAGCACGGGGATAAGTTCCTTCAAAACCCTGTAGGAACAGGTCCTTTTAAATTCCAGGAATTGAAGCCCAATGACCGTATCACTCTTGTAAAAAATGAGGATTACTGGCAAGAAGGACTGCCTAAGTTAGATCAAGTAATCTTCCGAGTTATTCCTGAAAATTCTGCACGTTTGAATGCATTGGCTACAGGCGAGGTTGACCTGATTGATGGCGTTAACTTCAGTGATGTAGGACAAATCGAAGGAAATCCTGATTTACAGGTGTTTGAGCGTCCAACACTAAACGTTGCTTATCTTGGATTAACAAGCACTCGCGGACCATTGAAAGAAAAGCTGGTACGCCAGGCACTTAACTATGCAGTTGATAAGCAAGCATTAATCGACGCATTCTATGCTGGCGCTGCTGAACCTGCGAAAAACCCAATGCCTCCAGTTGTAGCAGGATATAACGATGATGTTCAAGATTATGAGTACAACCCTGAGAAGGCGAAAGAACTTTTAAAAGAAGCAGGTTATGAAGACGGATTTGAAATGGAACTATGGGCTATGCCTGTTCCTAGACCATACATGCCAGATGGACAAAAAGTGGCAGAAGCTCTTCAAGCCAACTTTGATGCGATCGGCGTAAAAGCTAAAATTGTTTCTTATGAGTGGGGTACTTACCTGGATAAAGCCAAGAATGGTGAAGCAGATACATTCTTGCTTGGCTGGACAGGCGATAACGGAGATGCCGATAACTTCTTATACGTACTTCTTGACCAGGACAGCATTGGTTCCAATAACTACTCTTACTACCAAAACCCTGAAGTGCATGAATTATTGGTGAAAGCACAAGCAAGTGCAGACCAGGCAGAGCGTGAAGAGCTATACAAACAAGCTCAGCTTCTTATCAAAGAAGATGCTCCATGGATTCCGCTTGTACACTCAAGGCCAATCCTTGCGGGTAAAGCAGATATCTCAGGCTTCAAGCCGCATCCAACAGGTTCTGATTTATTATCAACTGTTGAATTTAAATAAGATTATAGTCTGAGGAGATTTACGGACTCTCAGTCATGACAATGAAAATTGCAAGAGAGTTATACTTCTTATAATCCAAGGAAAGGGGAGTACAGTTTTGTATCTCCCTTTTCTATTCCAAAATATTGTACCAACCTTCAAGAGAGGTGAAACCTGTAATGATGTCCTATACGATCAAACGAATTTTTTCACTAATACCGGTATTACTTGGACTTTCCCTAATCGTCTTTTTTATGATTCGGGCAATCCCCGGAGACCCGGCACAGATTATTCTGGGACAATTGGCAACAAAAGAGGCTGTGGAGGCATTAACGAAGCAGCTGGGGCTGGATCAGCCATGGTACCTTCAATATTTTACATATCTAGGCGGGCTTTTGACTGGTGACCTTGGAGAGTCAATTAGAACAAAGTCAGAAATTAGCCAGGAAATTTGGCCGTATTTGGCTGCCACTATGGAGCTGACATTTGTAGCGATGTTAATTGCAGTTTTTATAGGTGTAAATGCAGGTATTATCAGTGCCTGGTACCAAAATTCATGGTTTGACTATGTAGCCATGGTGCTTGCACTTATTGGCGTATCCATGCCAATCTTCTGGCTTGGCTTGATGGAGCAATGGGCGTTTGCGATAAAGCTGGATTGGCTGCCAACGTCCGGCAGGGAAGAGGTAAGAAACCCTGTAACGGCCATTACACATATTTATATGATTGATACCCTTCTGCAGGGGAGGATGGATCAATTCTGGGATGTTATCAAGCATTTGATTTTGCCTGCATTTGCATTAGCCACCATACCAATGGCTATAATTGCGAGAATTACGCGCTCGACGATGCTTGAGGTAATGAGATCTGATTTTATCAGAACAGCCAGGGCAAAAGGCTTAAGAATGTTCTGGGTTGTTTATAAACATTCATTAAAAAATGCAATTATTCCGGTTCTAACGATTATCGGCCTGCAAATGGGCTTGTTGCTTGGTGGAGCGATATTAACGGAAACGATTTTCAGCTGGCCTGGAATCGGCCGATATATATATGAAGCCATTAATTACCGGGATTATCCCGTTATTCAATCTGGAATTCTTGTGATTGCTTTTTTCTTTGTCATGATCAATTTAGTGGTGGACTTGCTTTATGCAGCAATAGATCCGCGCATTAAATATAACTAAGGAGGGGGAGAATAGCTTGGAACTTTCAACTCAAAAAGACCTTCAGCCGCCGATTATGCCAGCTGATGAAAAAGTGGTTTCCCCCTGGATGGAAGCATGGAGGAGCTTTAGAAAAAACAAATTGGCTTTGATTGGATCAATCATCGTCTTATTCTTTATTCTTCTGGCTGTTTTTGCACCGCTCATTGCACCGCAGGGGATAAATGAACAAATGCTTTCAAAAAGGCTCCAAGCCCCATCGAGTGAGCATTGGTTTGGAACGGATGACTTTGGAAGGGATATTTTATCGAGGGTTATTTATGGTGCGAGAATCTCTTTATGGGTCGGATTTCTGGCAGTAATGGGATCCATTGTTGTCGGGTGCCTTCTGGGTGTAGTCGCAGGCTACTATGGCAAATGGGTTGATGCAATTATTTCTCGTGTTTTTGATATTATGCTTGCTTTCCCAAGTATTTTGCTGGCGATTGCGATTGTAGCTGTTTTGGGGCCATCATTGCGAAATGCCCTGATTGCGATCGCGGTCATTAATATACCAAACTTCGGAAGGCTTATCCGTTCGCGGGTACTAAGTGTAAAACAGGAAGAGTATATTATGGCTGCAAAAGCGGTTGGAATGAGCAACAGCCGCATTCTCTTCAAGCACGTGCTGCCGAATAGTATGGCGCCGATCATTGTGCAGGGGACCCTTGCTATTGCGACTGCCATTATAGAAGCAGCTGCATTAGGATTCCTTGGACTTGGTGCAGAGGCTCCGAATCCTGAATGGGGTAAAATGCTGGCTGATGCAAAAGCATATCTTGTACAGGCTCCATGGACGATGATTTTCCCAGGTCTGGCGATTATGCTTACTGTTCTCGGTTTTAACTTAATGGGGGACGGACTAAGAGATGCTCTCGATCCGAGAATGAAGAATTAACCTAAAAAAGCAGCTGAGACCCAGCTGCTTTTTCTATGTTCTGCTCCGGTTTTATTGAGCATTCTTTATTATTCAATATTCTCCTGTATTGTAACCTCATTTTCGTCCTTGTGATAAGCCTGAAAACTTGTGATCAGCTTATCGAGATGCTCTACATGCTCATCGTAATCCACAATAGCAGAGATGATTTGCATAGTATGAGGGAGTATTGATTCATCTTCAAGGTTGAGCTCCTTTTGCTGTGATAAAAACAGATTTACGAGTTCTTTTCTGCTTAAGCTGAAATCCCCTTCCTCAAATACAACATTCGGCCGGACTTTCCCAATAAACTTGAGCATTACATGCTCATGGTAATGAATCAAAATATCCAGCTGCTGCTGAACTGCATGCTGAAAGTCTTCAGGCATCTGCTGCAAGTCATTTTCAAAGCGATGCAATTTCTTTAAGGTTTCCAATGAACGCTTTACGGTTGAGATCATCTGTCTGTAAATCACAAGCTTACGTGACTTAACCAAATCATTTCGCTTAAAATAATTCCGTTCTTCCTTGTACATTAAATATAATTGTTCTAGCTTTACATTGCTTTCTTTCATTTTGTCGATATCATTTTTCAGCAGTTTGTGCTCGGATGCATGCCGGATGTTAAGCCGGATCCATTTTGTAATCTCTTCCGTGTTGTTGGAAATTCTGTTGTAAAGCTTGTTTTCGTATTTAGGAGGCAAAAAAACAAGATTAACGATGAATGCAGATAAAACCCCTAGCATGATAGTGGAAAAGCGAATAAGTGCAAACTGCAAAAAGGTGTCTCCTGGTGTTTCCATAATAGCAATCAGGGTTACCAGTGATAAACCAATCGTATTTTCGATTTTCAGCTTCAAATTGATTGTAATAACCATAATAGCTGCAAGCCCGATAATAAAGACATCATTTCCAAATAAAAGCACGAAAATAACGGCAATTAATGCGCCGATGGCATTCCCTTGGATCTGCTCAATAATGGAAAGATAAGATCTGTAAATGGTCGGCTGAACGGCGAAAATAGCCGCAATCCCTGCAAAGATAGGTGAAGGGAGATTAAACACTTCCGATAAAAATAAAGATAAAATAATTGCAATTCCCGTCTTAAGTATGCGGGCGCCAAGCTTCATACAATATATGTCCTTTCCTCCAGAAGAATTTTTCTTCTGGTTGATTAATAGTCTTACCGATAGGTCCTTTTAAAGTACTAATTATAACTACTTTAAACTCTTTTGCTCATTATTAAACAATATTGTACTATACAGGGATATGGAAAGAAGTTCAAGGGGCATTTTAATGAAATTTTATTAAGAAAAAGTAAATAGACGGGTATTTGTATTTGATAGCTTAAATGCACTTTTTGGAGTTATAGGGAGAAATAATGCTGAAAACGGAAAAAAGTAGCCATGAAGGGATCTAAAGCGGTGGAATAGTGCCGCTGGATGGAGTAACCGAGCTATGAAGGGACTTAAAGCGAGGGAATAGTGCCGTTGAATGAAGCATAGGAGAATAGGAGTGAGCTGAAGCCGAGTAAATAATGCCTATGAACGGGGAATACAGCCAAGGTTGGGAAATAAAACATAAATAACCCCGTATATCAATTGTGATTTCGACTAATAAATATAAAAAGAACCGTCCGCAGGCACGGACGGTTCTTCATTATGCTGCTAAACAATCACTCTGTAGAAACAGATGGGTCAGCTTGTTCTTTAACCGGAATGACCTGTACGAAGTGGTCTGCCGGATGATCAAGGAGGGCTGCAAGCTGGGATGCTTCATCAGCCTGGCCTTGATCCTTAAGCATTGCAATGTATTGGCCAAGGAGTTCTCTTACATCTTCTGTTCCTTTTTCTGAAAGAGAAGAGACAGAAACTTTTGCTCCTTTTGCAATTCTGCGCTGGATGGCTTCTTTTGTTAAGCCCATTTCCGGCTGGTGTCTTAAGTATACAACACCGCCGGTCATACCTGCGCAAATCCATGGACCAGGATCACCAAGGACGAGGCCTCTTCCGTTTGTCATATATTCGAAGGCAAAGCCCTTAATATTGGCGTTTGTTCCGATATTGCCGTATTCCTTTTCAGGAAGCGGCTTTTTCAATTGGCCGCCAATAATCATATCTGCACCGGATAATCTGATTCCTGCACGTGCATCAGCATTTCCCTGGGCTACAAGCAAGCCGTGCTGTGCTCCATATCCAAAGCCTTTTCCAACAGAACCGTTATAAAACTTGCCGTTCTTTCCTTTTGCCTTGAAGATTTTGATTTGGCCGCCAAATGACGTCTTACCGATTCCATCCTGCGCTCCTCCAGCAACTTCAATATTAATGCCGAAGCTGTTGTAAGCTCCCAGGCCATTTCCAGGAATAGATCCGCCTTTATATTTTAAGTCAACCGGCGGAAGACCTTTATAGGAACCATCCAAACGGCCTCTTACACGGTGGCAGGAAACACGGCTGCCAAGCACACGCTGCTCGGAAGTTATGCTTTCGAATTCACGTGATTGATGTAATTCTTCAACACTTGCATCTAGATATTCTGCTCCAACAGCAACCTGCAGCTGTGCTTCTTGCAGTGCAGCAGGAGCTTCCTGCGGAGAAAATTGGCCGATTTCAAGTGTTTTTAACAGGTGAGTCAAATTAAGCTGATTTTCACCTTTTGTTTGGACAAGAAGGTCAGAACGTCCAACAGCATCCTGAAGATTTTTTACTCCAATTGACGCTGCAAGTGCTTTAAGCTCTTGGCCAAATGCTGTAAATAGATTCATAATACCTTGAACAGCAAGGTCAAATTGGCGAGGAACGAATCTTCTTAACCCATGCTCTTTTGCCTGTGCTTCAGAATCAATTTGTGTAGCAATCCCCACGTGGCAAGTGTCAAGGTGACAGCCGCGGCAGGTTGTACAGCCAATGGCAAGCATGGATAACGTACCAAAGCCAACTCGATTAGCTCCAAGAAGCATTACTTTTAATACGTCTGCAGCACTCTTGATTCCACCATCAGCCCAAAGTTCTACATTATCGCGTATACCTGCTTCCAATAGGGCATTGTGAGCAGCTTTTACGCCGATTTCAACAGGGAGGCCTACGTGCTGGAGCGCGTGGATCCTGGCAGCACCAGTACCGCCGTCAAAACCGCTTAGTGTGATAATATCTGCACCGGCTTTTGCAATACCAACTGCGATTGTTCCGATGTTCGGTACTACCGGTACCTTAACAGCTACTTTTGCTTTGTCGTTGGCTGTTTTAAGCTCATGAATCATTTGTGCCAAATCTTCAATTGAATAGATATCATGGTTGTTTGAAGGTGAAATCAAATCTGAACCAATTGTTGCATTACGAGCTTCAGCAATTTTTGCTGTAACCTTTGAGCCAGGAAGGTGTCCGCCTTCACCAGGCTTTGCACCTTGCCCGATTTTAATTTCAAGCAAGTTGGATGAATTGAGCAGCTCGGCATTAACACCAAATCGTCCGGATGCCACTTGCTGTCCGCGGGTTTTTGGATACTTTCCGAGCATATCCTTAATTTCCCCGCCTTCACCATTCAGGCTGACCATGTTCAAACGATCTGCACCTTCTGCATAGGCCCTGAAGGCTGTCTCATTCTGAGAACCAAAGGACATGGATGAGATTACGAACGGCAGGTCATGCTCTCCTACATTTAAGCTGATATCCTCCGGCTTTAGGTTTGAGGCTGTCTCTTTAAATCCGGTTAAATGGCGGATTGTCGTAGGATTTTGATCCTCCTGCTCAGAGATTTTTTCTTTGTATGCACTATAGTCGCCTGTTGATGCAACTTCGCCAATAGCTTTCCAGATACGAGGGAAAAGGCTGAACGTCTTTCCAATCCTCTCTTTTTCATTTTGATAATCTTCTGCTCTCGCAAAAGCATCTTCTTTCATTGCGTCGAAATTAAATGCAAGATCCTTTGAACCGAAGAAGTTTACGATATTTAGATACTCGGCCAAGTCTTCATGCAGACCGATTGCAGAGAACAGCCGGCCATAGCCTCTTAACTCATGGATGCCGATCGTTGAGATAACCTTTTCAAGACCCTTAGTAAGGGCTGAATATAAATTGGTTAATGGCGTTACAGAATCGCCAAGCACTGTCATAAACATATAGTAAGGGCTGATCAAATCTGCACCTAAGCCAAATGCAGTGATGATATCATGCAAAGACCTGATGGAAGCAGAGCGCACCAAAAGGGAACATTCACGGCGTAAGGCTTCTTTTACTAGGGCCTGGTCAATAGCAGACACGGCTAAATGCGGATCAATCCAATAAGCATCCTCCTGGTGTGCGTTTGCATCGTCGAGGACAAGCAGGGTTTTTCCGCTGTGTACAGCTTCAACTGCTTCTGCTGATAATCGGTCCAAAGCTTCTTTTACGGTTTCATCTTTCTTAAATGTGGTAGACAGATAAGAAATAAGCTTTTGTTCCTGATAGAAGCTGGTGACCTGATCGTAGCTTGGCTGTTTTAGAGATTCGGAACATTCAAAACCTGCTTTTCCTTCTATTAAAATAGGAGTCTGTAATTCAATTACAGCACCAGGCTGTTGTTTTTCGAATAATGACGGACGCTTTCCTATAATGGTGCGTGTAGAGAAATGCTCGGTTTCACGGTCCCGGTCAATGGCAGGGTTTGTAACGACTGCAACGCTTTCCTTAATAAAATCTGCAATATTTTTGCGCTGCGGATTTAGTGCAGCCAAAGGAGAGTCGTGTCCGAGTGAACGGATTGGCTCTGCTCCTTTTTCAGCCATTTGTTCGACAAGCTGGACATGGTCTCTTTCCCAGCCGAACGCTTTATATTGTCCATTATGGACTTTATCCGGATAATTTACGGAAATTGTTTTTTCTAACTTTGGCTCCTGCAGGCGAATACGGAAGTTATCAGCACTAACGCGCACTGAGAATCTTTCGAAAACTTCAGCCTGATAATCGCTGTGTTCATAAACAGCAAGAGTATCGCCATCCCATTTAAGTCCGACTTTTTCACCAGGTGAAAGCGGCTTAGGTTCGTTGACATATTCACTTGATGGAATAATTCCTGGCTCAGATGAGAACAGATAAGAGCTTCCTGTTTCAAGCATCCACAGCGGACGAAGGCCCAAAGCATCTACGCTAAACACAGCTTCGTCAGCAAAGCGGGAGATAATTCCTGCCGGTCCTTGAGCAAAATGGCCCCATGCTTCACGAATATATGAATACATATCCTGAAGGTGTTCTGGGTAAGACTTGATTTCATTCACGATTGGCGGGAACATAACATCCATCGCTTCAAATAGTGAAAAACCATCACGGCAAATAAATGTTTCAAGCGTTCTGCTTAAATCCTGGGAATCACTTCCGTCTTTTACAAGCGGAACGCCAACCATTTTCGCTTCATCTCTTAGCTTTGCAATCGTGTTGATCTCGCCGTTGTGGCCAAGGATGCTGAATGGCTGCACGCGAAAGAAGCTTGATAATGTATTAGTTGAATAGCGGTTATGTCCAAGTGTCATGGTTGAAGCAACAAGCGGGCTTGCTAAATCATGATAATATTTAGGCAAAATATCTCCAGCGCCCATTACCTTATAAACGGCATGATGCTGGCTTAGTGAAGCGACATGCACATGCTCATTTTCTTCAAAATCAACAATCAATTCAAAAAGCTTTTTGGAAAGCTCTCCCCCGGTTTGTTCTGATAAACAGGCAAACTGCCAAAATACAGGATTTTCCTGAATGGCAATTGGACCAAGGGCAGAGGATTCGGTTACCTCTTCAGATTCAAAGATGACTTCAAGCTGAGAATCGGCAAGCTTTTGCATTAAATGCTTTTTAAAAGATTCAGTGTCCTTGCTTCTGGACATAAATACATGTCCAACGACAAACCCCTCACTGGTTGCAGCTGCGGGATCGGCTCCTGCTTCCTTTAACTTTTCTTTCCAAAGCGCCCTCGGGATATCAATATGAATGCCAACACCGTCTCCTTCTCCGTTAATAAAGCCGGCACGGTGATTCATGGTGACAAGGGCATTGATACAGCTGAAAATATTCTCCTGTGTAGGTACTTTCTTTTTTTCCATAGCAGAAACGATGCCGCACGCATCATGTTCCTGACGGTTAAACTCTTTAAAAAGTGAAGGACTCCATTGTTGTAATGTCATAGTATTCGGCTGAAAATAAGGCTTTGCCTTAAAGCCGTTCACCTCCTGATTAGTAATCTATTAAAAATTAGTTGTTTACGGGTTTTAAATGAGGTTGTTCAAAAAGTCATGCTTTTGAAAGGATAAATGCATAAGCATTTATTAAATGAATAGTTTGATTATTCGGGAAAGGTTTTTGCCTTTATACCCATCTTTTTGCTGGCGTACTCCGCACTTACAGAAAAGATTTCTCCTATCATATCATATGAATTTTCAGAAATCAATTATTTATACAAAAAGTTGGATAGAGTTTAGGGGGACAAAACGAATGGTGTATAAAAAAACACTAATATTGTAAACGTTTTCATAGTTGTTAATAAAGAAAACGGGAACTTTAATGTTCCCGCTAATGTATAAAATAGTGAATATTTATTCGGCGCTTAATTGCTGAAATGCATTTTGGACTGCGTGGATAGTTGCGTTAATATCTTCCTCTGTATGGGCGATCGTTACAAACCACGCCTCATATTTAGAAGGTGCCAGGTTGATTCCCTGATTGAGCATTAACTTAAAAAACTTTGCAAACATCTCGCCATCCGTGTTTTCTGCCTGCTCATAATTTACAACTTTTTCCTCTGTGAAGTAAATGGTGAGAGCGCCTTTTAAGCGGTTAATGGTGATCGGGATGTTACATTCTGCTGCAGCGGCGCTAATGCCTTCTTCAAGCTTTTCGCCAAGGCGGTCCAAATACTCATAGACACCCGGCTGTTTAAGTACTTCAAGGCAGGCGATGCCGGACAGAATGGAAGCAGGGTTGCCTGCCATAGTCCCGGCTTGATAGGCAGGTCCGAGTGGAGCAACGGTTTCCATGATTTCCTTTTTGCCCCCATAAGCACCTATAGGCAGGCCTCCGCCAATGATTTTACCCATAGCAGTTAAATCTGGTTTAACGCCCAGCAAATCCTGTGCTCCGCCATACATGAACCGAAAAGCCGTAATAACTTCATCGTAGATAACTAGTGCTCCTGCTGCATGGGTTAATTCATTTACCTGTTCCAAAAATCCCGGTTTAGGTTCTACAATCCCAAAATTGCCGACAATTGGTTCAACGAGAACAGCTGCAATCTGGTCTCCCCACTTTTCCAAAGCTTCCTTATAGGGCTCTATTTCATTAAAAGGAACCGTTATAACTTCCTGGGCGATGCTCTTTGGTACTCCGGCAGAGTCGGGAGTGCCCAATGTTGAAGGGCCGGATCCTGCTGCAACAAGTACAAGGTCTGAATGTCCATGGTAGCAGCCAGCGAACTTAATGATTTTGTCTCTCCCTGTGTAGGCCCGTGCTACACGGATGGTTGTCATAACTGCTTCTGTTCCTGAGTTTACAAAACGGACTTTATCCAAATTAGGCATTGCTTCTTTAAGCATTTCCGCAAATTTCACTTCATGTGGGGTTGGAGTACCGTATAACACTCCGCGCTCTGCGGCAGTTTTAATCGCCTCAGTAATATGAGGGTGGGCATGGCCGGTAATAATTGGTCCATATGCGGCTAAATAATCAATATACTGGTTGCCGTCAACATCCCAAAAATATGCGCCCTGTGCCCTTTCCATCGCGACCGGGGAACCTCCGCCAACTGCTTTATAAGAGCGGGAAGGGCTGTTGACTCCCCCGACAATATGTTCTAGAGCTTGTTTATGTAATCGTTCAGAATTAGTAAATTGCATTATTTTCCTCCTGACATGAATCAAATATGGTGCAGCTATTATTTTAACATGATTGAAAGGCAATTAGTCCAATCTAAAAGGGGAGGCAGAGTATTCTGTATCTTAATGAAGCGATCCAGATGAACCCAATGTGTTACACGACCTATAGATTTCTACATAAAGATCAGGTGCATTCTATTTGTGTTGCAGTGTGTGTTTGTCTAAACTATTTCATTAGGGCATTAATTGGCAGGAGGAGTAATCATGAAAGATGCAATAACAGTCCGGAACTTAAAGAAAGAGTTTAAGGCCTATTCAAGCCGCTCCGGATTAAAAGGCGCTTTTCGGGACCTTTTAACAAGAAACTACAAGATTGTACCAGCTGTTAACGACATCAGCTTTAATGTGAAGCAAGGAGAAATGGTCGGCTATATTGGTGAAAATGGAGCAGGCAAGTCAACGACCATTAAGATGCTGACTGGAATTTTAACCCCAACCAGCGGTGAAGTCATTGTAAATGGTATGAACCCGCATAAAGACCGTGAAAAGTTCGTTAGCACTATTGGTGTGGTTTTTGGACAAAGATCGCAGCTGTGGTGGGACATTGCTGTTCAGGAGTCTTTCAGGCTGCTGAAGAAGGTGTACAAAGTATCTGATGAACAATATGAAAGCCATATGGCACATGTCATCAAAACATTGGATATTGAGCCACTGCTGGATAAGCCGGTCCGGAAGCTTTCCCTTGGGCAAAGAATGAGATGCGAACTTGCTGCCGCATTAATCCATAACCCGCCGCTTCTGTTTCTGGATGAACCTACCATTGGGCTTGATGTGCTGGTTAAACTACGAATCAGGGAGTTCCTTAAAGAGATTAATGAAAAGTATAATACAACCATTCTGCTGACCACACATGATTTAACAGATATCGAGGCCCTGTGTGAACGGGTGGTTATGCTTGATGATGGTAAAATCATTTACGATGGTGCATTAAAAAGCCTGAAGGAAAAATGGGGAGAAGGAAAAGAAATTGAATTCCAATTTCTCGAAGAAGTCGAACTGGCTAATTTAAATAAAATAACCGCATCGTCTGAAGTGAAATGGGAGAAGGATGAGAAGAAGGCTATTTTTACGGCAGTGGTGGAAGATGATGATGAGCTCATATCACTCTTAATTGCAAAGGTGGTTGCCGCTTTAAAAATAAAAGATATCAATATTAAAGAAACTTCTACTGAGGAAATCATCCGAAATATTTATGACAGGGGGATATCGTAATGGAATGGTTCCGTCCGCTCCATAACTGGGGGTGTGTTCATGGATAAATATCTTGAAATGATCCGGATCCGTTTCCTGATGATGCTTGCTTACAGAACTAATTATTATACAGGTATTTTGATTTACAGCATTAATATCGGGGCCTATTATTTTTTATGGTCGGCAATATATGGCGAAAAGGATGCGATTGAAGGTATGTCTGTTATCCAAATGTCTACGTATGTAGCAGTAGCGTGGATGGCAAGGGCTTTTTACTTTAATAATATTGACCGTGAAATGGCTGCGGAAATTAAAGAAGGGAAGGTAGCGGTAGAACTGATACGCCCGTACAATTACCTTGGCATGAAAACAATGCAGGGACTTGGCGAGGGGATATTCCGCCTGTTCTTCTTCTCGGTTCCGGGTATGGTGATTGTTTCGTTCATTTTCCCGCTCCAGTTTTCTGCAGATTTATCCACTTGGCTCTTTTTTGCGATATCGATTTTATTAAGTTTCTTTATTAATACGCAAATTAATTTGCTGACAGGTATTACCACTTTCTTCCTATTTAATAATACGGGTCTTATACGGGCGAAAAGAGTTGTAATTGATCTCTTTTCAGGCCTTCTTATTCCCATCAGCTTTTTTCCGATATGGGCTCAGGATTTATTGAAGTATCTTCCCTTTCAGGGAATCAGTTATGTACCAAGTATGATCTTTACAAATAGCTTTTCAAATAATGAAGCCATTCAAGCAATTATTCTTCAGGGTGTATGGGTGATTATTCTGGTAATCCCCATTCAGATTTTATGGGTGATTGCGAAAAAACAGCTTATTATTCAGGGAGGGTGACGGATGTTTTATTTGAAAATTTTCTTCCAATATGTCGCCCAATATATGAAAACGAGGATGCAGTACCGAGCAGATTTATTTGTGGAGATAATCTCAGACCTATTATTTCAGGCAGTCAATTTAATTCTTATATTGGTCGTTTTCGGCCATACGAATCTTCTTGGAGGCTGGACGAGGGATGAGATTATTTTCATTTACGGATTTTTCCTTGTCCCATATGCTCTGTTTTCTTCTTTCTTTAATATCTGGGATTTTAACGAAAGGTATATTGTCAAAGGTGAGCTTGATAGGATTTTGACCCGTCCGATCCATAGCCTGTTTCAAATTGTTTTGGAACGGATGGAGCTTGAATCCCTTTTCGGAGCCGTTACAGGAATCGCTGTAATGGTTTATGCGGGAAACAGTCTTGGCCTGGAGCTATCCTGGGCAGATCCTGTCTTATTCCTTCTTTTTGTATTAAGAGGAATGCTCGTGTATGGCGGTATTTTCATCATGATTGCGTGCATTAGTTTTTGGGCTGATGCCCGTACTTCGATCATGCCGATGATGTACAACATTGGAAATTATGGCAGGTATCCAGTAGATATTTATAATAGTGTTATTCGCTTTGTATTAACTTGGGTGCTGCCATTCGCCTTTGTCGGTGTTTATCCTGCCGCTTACTTTTTGGGGAAGGAAGAGTGGTTTCTCTACTCATTCTTAACTCCGGTAATCGGAATCGTATTCTTTGGAATCTCAATTCTGATTTGGAATTCAGGTGTAAAACGGTATAGAGGAGCAGGTAATTGAAATCGGAGCTGGGGTATATCCCTGGCTTTTTTTGTGTATGTAAAACTTTCCTCTTCGATAATAGTCTAGCTGCAGCGCAATCGCTTTTCTTGTGTGCAGACAGGCAGTCATACAGTATGCTTTAGAAGCGTATAAATAAGTTAGTTGAAGCCATTTCGAAATGAGGTTGCATTATGGCATTTTATTTGTCGTTAATTCTGATTGTTTTATGCATGATTATGAGTCTGCAAACTCTTTTTTCATCCACGAAGATAAAAGGCAGATGGGTCTCTATGGAGAATTTCCTTTATCTGATTAGTTTGTATGCTACAATCATGATTGGTTTCGGACTAATTTACATTTTGCTTGATTTGCATGGACTTGTTGTTTTAATAGATGGTACAAACTATATAGAAGCAGGATTCCTGGAACGGCTTGAGACGGGCTTTTACTTTAGTGCAGTAACTCTATTTTCTGTTGGATATGGAGATATTAGCCCGATTGGGATTGGCAGGATGATTGCTGTTTTGGAAGCTCTGATTGGCTACGTCATACCTGCAGCCTTTGTGGCGAGAGTTGTTTTTGATGTGGAAAAGCAGACATAACTGCCTGCCTAATGGTTGTTTTTAAGTGAAAAGTTGGATAGGCTTAAAGAAAGAAAAACTTATCCAACGGGAGTGATAAAGTATGGCAGTTGCAATTGGAGACCTTGCTCCGGACTTTGAGCTGGAGGCCAGCAATGGTAAAAAGATAAAGCTTTCAGATTACCGCGGTAAAAATGTGGTTCTATATTTTTACCCGAAAGACATGACGCCAGGCTGTACAACACAGGCATGTGATTTCAGGGACCAGCATGAAAACTTTGCGGGCGTGAATGCAGTTATATTAGGTGTAAGCCCCGATCCGCTTACAAGACATGAAAAATTCATCGAAAAACACGGCTTGCCATTTTTGCTGCTTGCTGATGAAGATCATAAAACCGCAGAAGCATATGATGTATGGAAGCTGAAGAAGAATTTTGGGAAAGAATATATGGGAATTGAACGTTCCACTTTTATTATTGATCAGGAAGGCAAACCCGTTAAAGAGTGGCGGAAAGTGAAAGTAAAAGGGCATGTAGAAGAAGCTCTTGAATATATTAAAGAATACCTGGCGTAGGGCTAATGCAAAGAAGATAAATATGCAAATGGGTGGCCTATTTTCAGGGGACCAAGGCTTTTGTCCATTCCTAAAAACAAGTTTTGCATATCATTTTATTAGGGCATACCTCCTCAGATACTTTTTTCGAAGCGGACCTTATCTGGTCCGTTTTTTTTATTAAAGGCTGTTTTCCAAAAGATTGCTGTTTTTAAATAGATCTGTGAATAAAAACATTGATAAATAAGGTTGGTTGAATGGAGCGTAAGGTGCGAGATCCTTGAAAATGCATTCGCATTTCTTTCGTGCGGTGATGGTTCGAGGGTGTTTATTCAAGTCCACTCCGCTCTTCGCTGATTATCAAGGAGTGTAATCAATCTCTCCTGTCTACATTGTTTAAAAAGCAAAAAAGTTTGCAAAAACAAGCAATGTATAGTTTATACAATTCAGACATCGGTGATATGATGATAAAAAAACAGTATTGAAGTGACTTTATGAAGATTGTTTCTTCCATTTTGCCTCCGGAAAACCTTCGTGAAGAAGTACAAAAGGAATTTCTGCAAGCGGATTTTAAGTTTTTTAGAGGAATTAAATCTGCCGGGGAATCTTTATATGATGCAGAGATATTGATTACATATGGAGAAGATTTAACGGAGGACCATATACATAAATCGAAGAGGTTAAAATGGAACACGGTGATGTCCGCCGGAATGGATGAAATGCCTTTTAAAGCTTGCAAGCAAAAAGGAATCCTTTTAAGAAACGAGCCGCTTCCAAAGGGTCATCCTTTCTGGAAAATGGAGAATGTAACTGTCATGCCTCAACTCTCAAGCGTTACTAAAATACCGCGATCTTTTGAAATTTTTAAGCATAACCTTCATACATATATAAAAAATAACAAAGATTACATTAATGTGATTGACCTAGAAAGAGGGTATTAAGGTGAAAATTTATACAAAAACTGGAGACAAGGGAACCACTTCTTTAATATACGGGCAGAGAGTCAATAAAGATGATATTCGTGTAGAGGCTTACGGTACTTGTGATGAAGCTAACTCCATGATTGGGATGGCATTAAGCCACTTAACAGCCGAATTTTTTACAGATAAAGAAATGATAGAAAAAGTTTTTCACAAAGTACAGACTGACTTGTTTCACGCTGGGACAGAGCTGGCAACGCCCAAAGGCAGGGAAGTTAAATGGGTTATATCAGAAGAGGATATCGATTTCATGGAAAAGCAAATCGATGAATGGGAAGCAGAACTTGCTGCCCTAACTAACTTTATTCTTCCAGGCGGTCATCCATCTGGAGCTGCCTTCCATGTGGCAAGAACAATTGTAAGGAGGGCTGAGCGGTGTGCGGTCTCCCTGGGGGAAGATGTAAACCCGCTGGTTCTGGCCTATTTAAATCGTTTATCAGATTTGCTGTTTGTCTCAGCTCGCTTTGTAAATCATCACTTAGGATCCAGTGAACATACATTGCATGCTGATAAAAGCTGACTTCCCTCTATTAAGGTGTTTGTAATATTGACAAATGTGGTAAAAAATTAGTACACTATTTATAAAGATTATAAAGTAATAATATTTGTTGGAAAAGAGGTGCATGGCGGTGGCGCAAATGGAATTAAAAGAGGCGCTGGATACTTTGAAAGAGACAGGAGTCCGTATCACTCCGCAGCGTCATGCAATACTTGAATTTTTAATAAACTCCATGTCACACCCGACTGCAGACGATATATACAAAGCATTAGAAGGTAAATTCCCTAATATGAGTGTGGCTACAGTTTACAATAATTTACGAGTATTCCGTGAGGTTGGCCTGGTAAAGGAACTGACATACGGAGACGCATCGAGCCGCTTCGATTTTGTAACTACTCACCATTACCATGTCATTTGTGAGAGCTGCGGCAAGATTGTAGACTTCCACTATCCTGGTCTTGATGAAGTAGAACATCTTGCTTCACATGTAACAGGTTTTAAAATCAGCCATCATAGAATGGAGATCTATGGAACCTGCCCTGAATGTGCAAGCAAAGAAGCTCACTAACCAAATAGTACAAAGCTGCCGGCTGGATGCTGACAGCTTTTTCTTTTCTCTTAGGATCTGTTAAAGCTTATGTTGTTTTTAGCACCCTGTTGATTAGAGCGGAAGGCACGAGCTCCTCGAAAATTCATTCGCATTTTCTTTGTGCGGTGTTTTATTCGAAGATACTTATTCAACGTCCTCCGGGAGTGCGAAAATTTATAATAAAAAAAAACCGGCCATTAGCTGGCCGGCCATTTTGAATATGAAGCGGTTTAGTTATTAGCTCTGCTTCGTATTTTTTTTGTTGTATTTTTCATTAAATTCAACGCCCTCAAGTTTTGGATCAAGCGTTAAGGGCTCCTTGCAATACATGCACATATCAACACGGCCCAGCATTTTCGTATGCCTGCCGCAATTCGGGCAAACCACCTGTACGGTTTTAGTTGAAAGCATGCCGATCCAAAAATATACACCGGTGCTTGCGAGGATAAATAGCATTCCTAGCAGCATAAATATTGTCATGAGAAGAGGGGAATTTCTAAAGAAGATTCCAACGTACATAACGATAAATCCGATAAAAATTAAACTAAGGGCAAATGAACGAATTTTATTAATTTTACTCGAGTACTTAGCCATCCTGTTCCCTCCTAAAAGCTAACTATACCATAACCTCTTTACCTAAATAAATATTAATATAGAATGGTGTCGAAAAATGTCTCACATTTAGGAAGGATTTCATTTATAATTGTCGAAGATATATGCTATCAATAAACTGGAGGAATTATGATGGAAGATATTCTCCGTCCTATTTACCAAGAACGGGCAAGCCAGACAAATACGCTCGGAGTGATCATGACCGAGAAGATTCAAAAAGCAATTCCTGCAACAGATACCTTTGATGCTGTGCTTCTGATTCTTGTAAGAGAAGCAGATGAACCTGTGTTTGTTAAGCATTACACATATAAGAATAAAAAAGCAGCTCTTCATATAGTGACAGATAAGCAGTTGCGTGAGTGGATACTGTTAGGTTCAAACCGCAAGATATTTGATTGGCTTTATAATGGAAAAGTTCTTTTTGATCGAAATGAATATATTCATAATTTGAAGGTGGAATTAAGGGAATTTCCTTTCTATGGGCGTAAATTAAAGATGGGGCTCGAGTTTGCAAAGCTGATCCGCAGGTACATGGATGGCAAAGCATTTTTTGAGAACCGCCATTATTTTGATGCTTATAACCATATTGTTCATTCCCTCCATCACCTGGCAAGGCTTGCAGTGATCGAAAATGGATTTCATCCCGAGGTAACGGTTTGGAGTCAAGTTAAACAAATTGAGCCGGAAATTATGAAGTTATATGAAGAGCTTGTTAATAGCCAGGAGCCACTGGAAAAAAGACTGGAACTGTTATTTTTGGCCAGTGAGTTTTTGATTCATTCAAGGACAAAACAAGGAATTAGCCATCTTGCTGATATTCTTGGTGAAAAAGAAGAATGGTCTATCCATGACATTATGAACCATGAAGAACTTCATCTATATTCAGTTGACTTAAGTATGCTTCTTGAATACCTGATAGATAAACATATTATAGAAGTAGTGAATATAGATACGAAGGGTCAAGGGGTTTATCATAGGTATTATAAACTCGGGAAAAAATTATCGTAAAAAAACATTAAAAGCTATTGACCTTTATTTAAATCCTTGTTATATTTATATCCGTCGCTGAGATATGAACAAAAAACATTTTCACAGCTGACGGATTTATTTTTAAAAAGTGTTGACAGTTGAATTCAACGCATGTTATATTAATAAAGTCGCTTCTGAGCGACAAGGCAAAATATAACAAAGAGAAATTGATCTTTGAAAACTGAACGAACAAAAACGTCAACGTTAATTCTTTAGTCTTTTTTAAAAAGACAACAGCGGATCGTCGATTAAGAACGCCACGTCCTGTGGCAACATCGACGTCAACACATCCGTGTGTAAGTGAGCTTAATCAACTCTTATATGGAGAGTTTGATCCTGGCTCAGGACGAACGCTGGCGGCGTGCCTAATACATGCAAGTCGAGCGGACGGATGGGAGCTTGCTCCCTGAAGTCAGCGGCGGACGGGTGAGTAACACGTGGGCAACCTGCCTGTAAGACTGGGATAACTTCGGGAAACCGGAGCTAATACCGGATAATTCTTTCCCTCACATGAGGGGAAGCTGAAAGATGGTTTCGGCTATCAC
>NZ_JAGGQS010000033.1:0-44463 GCF_018613175.1 Bacillus sp. ISL-47
TATTCCATTGGGAGTAGGCATCATCATCTCTCCTTGGAACTTCCCGCTTGCGATCATGGCCGGTACAACCGTTGCGGCAATCGTGGCAGGAAATACTGTTCTATTAAAACCAGCTTCTACCACTCCTGTAGTGGCAGCGAAATTCGTTGAAGTGATGGAAGAAGCAGGCCTTCCGAAGGGCGTCCTAAACTTCGTACCGGGCAGCGGTGCAGAAGTGGGCGACTACTTGGTTGACCATAGAGATACCCGCTTTATCTCCTTCACAGGTTCACGTGATGTTGGTCTTCGCATCAACGAGCGCGCATCTAAATTAAACGAAGGGCAAATCTGGCTGAAGCGTGTTATCGCGGAAATGGGCGGTAAGGACACGATCGTTGTTGATAAAGAAGCAGATCTTGAATTGGCAGCTACTTCTATCGTGGCATCTGCATTCGGCTTCTCAGGACAAAAGTGCTCTGCGTGTTCACGTGCCGTAATCGTGGAAGATGTGTACGATCAAGTATTGAACCGTGTTGTCGAGTTAACAAACGAATTAACTCAGGGCAATCCGGAAGATCAAAGCCATTTCATGGGCCCTGTCATCGACCAGGGTGCATTTGACAAAATCATGAGCTACATTGAAATCGGCAAAGAAGAAGGCAAGCTGATGACAGGCGGAGAAGGAGACAATTCCAAAGGCTTCTTCATTAAACCAACTGTATTCGCTGACCTTGCGCCAGATGCACGCTTAATGCAGGAAGAAATTTTTGGACCGGTAGTCGGCTTCACAAAAGCAAAAGATTTCGACCATGCGCTTGAAATTGCGAACAACACGGAGTATGGCTTAACTGGTGCTGTCATCACGAAGAACCGTGAGCACATCCAAAAAGCACGCGAAGATTTCCATGTTGGAAACCTATACTTCAACCGCGGCTGTACAGGTGCGATCGTTGGCTACCAGCCATTCGGCGGCTTCAATATGTCAGGAACTGACTCAAAAGCGGGCGGCCCTGACTACATTCTGCTTCATATGCAGGCGAAGACAACTTCTGAAATGTACTAAGAAAAGCGGAAGCGCCTTGCCCACGAAGGAACACAGACTAAGAGCGCCACGTCCTGTGGCAACGTCAGCATGACCTGCATCCTGCGGGCCTCAGGCATAAGGCGGTTCCTGTAAGAAGGTGTTCTTCCTTCTGAAAGGAAACGGCTTATGACCCCGAGTCCCTAGGAGCCGCAACTAGACAAGCTTGTGACCTCGAGGGGTAGGCGCTGGAGCTAGACAGTTATCGTTCAAAAAATTTATACTTTCTTATTTTGTCATATAAAAAATCCCTCTTCACAAAAAATGAAGAGGGATTTTTTTATGCTTATTTCTTTAAAATGGATTTAAACTGATTGTATTGCTCTTGTACTTCTTTTGAAGGTTCCTTGTCTAGAAGGCTGACGATGATAATCGCTAAACCAGCAAACAAGAAGCCAGGCGCCAATTCATAAAGGTCGAAAATGCCGCCGGTAATTTGTTTCCAGGCAATAACGGTAACAGCACCAACAACAATACCTGCGAGAGCGCCGTTTCGTGTCATGCGCTTCCAGAAAAGGCTCAGGATGATGACTGGCCCGAAGGAAGCACCGAATCCGGCCCAGGCATAACTAACAAGTTCCAATACCTTGCTTTCAGGGTTATACCCTAAAAAGATTGCAATAACTGCAATGCCCAATACAGCAATTCTGCCAACAATCATTTCTTCCTTCTTGGAAGCATTTCTTCTGAAGATAGATTTATAGAAATCCTGTGCCAATGCACTTGAAGAAACGAGCAATTGGGAGTCAACTGTGCTCATGATTGCTGAGAGAATGGCTGCTAATAAAAATCCTGCTACCCATGGATTAAATAAAACTTGAGAAAACATGATAAATACCGTTTCAGAATTCTTCAGTGGGGTATCTGCAAAGTAAGCAATACCTGCGAATCCTACAAAAAGAGCTCCGAAAAGGGAAAGAACCATCCACGTCATTCCAATGAAGCGCGCTTTTGGAACATCATTTGTTGACTTTAATCCCATAAAACGGACAAGGATATGCGGCTGTCCAAAATAGCCAAGTCCCCATGCCAATAGGGAAGCAACGCCAACAAAAGTGGCACCGGATGCAACATCCAGATGAGTTGGATCAATTGTACCGATTTGCTCTAAAGTCTCATTCCATCCGCCAAGTTCCTGGATCGCAACCATTGGAATAATAATCAAAGCAAGGAACATTAAAATACCTTGGATGAAATCTGTCCAGCTGGCAGCCAAAAATCCGCCAAAGAAAGTATAAGACAGAATTACTGCTGCTCCGACCCAAAGTGCAACCGTGTAATCCATTCCAAATGAATTTTCTAATAGAATGGCTCCGCCAACTAGGCTGGAGGAAGTATAGAAAGTGAAAAAGATTAGTATAACAACTGCAGAAACTACACGAAGCATTTTAGAGGTGTCATGGAATCTGTTTTCGAAATAACCGGGAACAGTAATAGAATCATTGGCTACTTCTGTGTAGACACGCAATGGCTTAGCTACAAATTGCCAGTTCAGATAAGCGCCGACTGCTAAACCGATCGGAAGCCAAATTTCGCCCATACCGCCTAAATAAACAGCACCAGGCAAACCAAGCATTAACCAGCCGCTCATATCGGATGCCCCGGCACTTAAGGCTGCAACTCCGGCTCCAAGGCGTCTTCCGCCTAAAACATAATCTGATAAATCTTTGGTCATTCGAGCTGCAAGGAAACCAATAAGCAGCATGCCGACCAGATAAACAATAATCGCAATTAACGTGGGTACATTTATATCCATAATTTATTTATCCTCTCCTCTTTCAGTAAAGTAAGTGATGCCTGATAATACAATCAAAAGTGGCATTGGAATCATAAGCCATAGCCATGTTGCTGTAGTGAAATCCATATGTTCACCTCCATCCTAAAAATCCATCCTAAAAAATGATCCCCCTAAAATACATACGTGGAAAAAGTCCCCTTTATACAGTAACATACAGTTTGGTGTTTGTGAAAAATTTGAATCGGGGTAAGAATCGCAATGAAAAGACGTTAATTATCATAACATAATAAAGTATTAGGGACAAAAAAGCTACGAAGCTATAAATATATAAATGTATAAAAATACATAAAATCGCATTAATTTGCTCTTATACTACTCATATCAACATATCTATTCATTGAAATTTATAAAATTAAGTTGACAAAAAGCAGAGGCTTTTCATGGAAAACCAAAAGAGACCTATCCTTTTTATAGGCCTCTTAAGGGTTAAATATTTAGCTTTTTTATTACTTTTTTTAATGAATTTTCGGTATTTATGTTCTTAAAATCGATCCCAAGCTGGACAGCTGTTTGGGCAACTTCTGGGCGGATTCCGAGCAAAGTTGACTGGACGCCGATGAGTTGCAATGAGCTCATAACCTGGAAAATCTGGTGGGCGACCATTGTGTCGACCATTACCACTCCTGAAAGGTCAATGATTAAATGGGAAATTTCCAATTTCACACTTTGCTGCAGGGTATACTCCAGAATATATTTAGCTCGCTCTGTATCAATATCACCAATCAGCGGCAAAAGCCCGACTTCAGAGGATAGAGGAATAACCGGTGTGCTGAGTTCTTTGATTAATGAAGATTGTGCACTTAATCGGTTCAGTAAGATATCCATAAAGTTCTCCGTAAAGGTTTCCATCACGTAATCTAATGTATAGTCAATCGTTTCCTGCCAATGAAAGATATCTTTTACCTCAATATTCTGATCGGCTTTTTCTGAAAAGAGCTTTATATGTTTCCAATAAACCTTCCGGAACACACCTAAATTTCTCTGGACTTCTACCAATGATGTGCGGGATTTTACACGGTCGGCGGAAGTTTGCTTTGTCCAATTTGAAATCGTTTCTTTCATTTCCTCTTCTGTTTGAAGGAGGGATTTGGCTACAGTCCTTATATATTGTGTATTTTGCTCATCAATCTTTTTTACGGTTTCAAGAGGAGCTTCAGCAGAATAGTCCGATCCGATTTTAACAGCCTGCCAGCTTCTCCAATCTTTTGTCATTTCAGTTGCGTGTTCAACTATATATTCATATAAAGCCCTGGTTTTATCAGCCATAAAATCTCCTTTATTATGGATTTGCGCCTATGAAAGGTCTCTTATTTTCCCTTTATTATACCAGATCCGGTCAGTTGTCAAAAAAAGGGGTGTGCAAAATTAATATTAAATTTTCCGAAAAATTTATAAAAAAAGGGTTCCCATTCTGAAATCTCTGTTATATAATACAAAACATAGATAAATAATTGTTTTATAACAACATAGATTAGTAGTACAACAGAATTAACTTTATTTGTTGTACTATATAACAGAATTATCACCTGGGGGTTTGCTGAAGGATTGATATTTTCTAAATTAAAGGAGGATTTAATCAAATGGCAGATGAAAGAGTGCGTCAATTAGAGGAAAGCTGGGAAATGAATGAACGTTGGAATGGGATTGAAAGGCCGTATACTGCGGAGGATGTAATCAAGTTAAGAGGATCGATCGATATTGAACATACATTAGCCCGCCGTGGTGCAGAGAAGCTTTGGAAGCTGGTGAATGAGGAAGACTTCGTGAATGCATTGGGGGCTTTAACAGGCAACCAGGCTGTCCAGCAGGTGAAGGCCGGACTGAAAGCTATATACTTAAGCGGCTGGCAGGTAGCTGCCGATGCCAATCTTTCTGGAAATATGTATCCGGACCAAAGTTTATATCCGGCAAACAGTGTTCCTAGTGTAGTAAAAAGAATCAATCAGGCGCTGCAGCGTGCAGACCAGATTCATCATATGGAAGGCGATGAGTCTATTGATTGGTTTGCGCCGATCGTGGCAGATGCGGAAGCTGGCTTCGGGGGTCAGCTGAATGTATTCGAGCTTATGAAAGGCATGATTGAATCTGGTGCCGGCGGCGTTCATTTTGAAGATCAGCTGTCCTCTGAGAAAAAATGCGGACACCTTGGCGGAAAAGTACTGCTTCCAACACAGACAGCCGTTAAAAATTTAATTTCTGCGAGATTGGCCGCAGATGTTATGGGCGTTCCGACAGTGATTGTAGCCCGTACGGATGCTAATGCAGCCGACTTGATCACCAGCGATGTTGACCCTTATGACGCACCATTCATTACAGGAGAACGTACTCCTGAGGGATTCTTCCGAACTAAGGCGGGACTCGACCAAGCGATCGCTCGGGGGCTGGCTTACGCTCCTTATGCAGATTTGGTGTGGTGTGAAACATCCGAGCCGGACCTTGAAGAAGCAAGGCGCTTTGCTGAAGCCATCCATGAAAAATTCCCTGGTAAGCTGTTAGCCTATAACTGCTCTCCATCCTTTAACTGGAAAAAGAAGTTGGATGACGAAACAATTGCGAAATTCCAAGTGGAGCTCGGTAAAATGGGCTACAAATTCCAATTCGTTACGTTAGCAGGCTTCCATGCCTTGAACCACAGCATGTTCGAATTGGCTCGAGGTTATAAAGACCGCGGAATGGCTGCGTACTCTGAGCTGCAGCAGGCCGAGTTCACAAGCGAGCAGCATGGATATACAGCAACAAGGCACCAGCGTGAAGTTGGAACCGGATATTTCGACCAGGTTTCCATGGTTATTACAGGCGGGACGTCTTCCACAACCGCTTTAAAAGGGTCCACTGAGGAAGAGCAATTCACAGCTGAAAAGCAGGAAGCTTAGTCCTATTGCTTCATTTTAACCGTTAGCAACTTAATTTTTTTACCTGTATATTCTCCATTTACCCCTCTCTTCATTGAAGAGAGGTTTTTTTTAGTTTAAGAAGGAAAAGATTAAACTAGCACAGCTTATGAAGCAGAAACATACATAATATATAGGCACGATTGGAAGTTTGAAAAGAGGAATGCCTCTATATACAATGGAATCAGGGCAATCAGAGTGAGGACGGAGGTGGTACAGTGGCTGAAAATATAGATGATTATCTCCAGCAGGGGATTTACGGGCAAAAACAGACAAAGCCTGATGAGCGGAGGAAGTTTTTGGGGACACTTCGGGAGCGGATTGTCATTGCGCTGAAGCAGCCGCAGGTACGAGAGGACGGAATTTATCCGCAAGTGGAAGAAGCATTGAAAAATAACAGCCAGGCACATCTTTACCTGAATGGGAATATGAGTTACTCCTACTTATCGAAATATATAAAGGCGGCTTCGAAATATAAGGTCGAATATACAATTGTCACCAACAAAGAACATAACTCAGAAATTGGTTTGGTGCTTGCACATGATTATGCAATTGACAAACCGGACATATATGTCGAGAGGAAAACAGTAAAGGCAGAGACTAAAAAGGCATCAGGAAAAAAAGGCGGTATTTTTGCAAAGATCTTTAAGCGGGGCAAATAGATAAATGAGCAGCGTGATGATAGGCGCCGCACATTTTTAATTAGAAAGGTTGGATTATTGCTTTTTATTAAAATTGGATTTGGTTTTTAAAATTTTACCGGCCGATTTTATTAAAATACCGGCCAAAAACATACATTTACCGGCCAATTTCGATAAAATACCGGCCAAACTGCCTGATTTACCGGCCTATTAGGTTTTAAGATAATAGCAGCTGGCCCGGAATACTTATTTCGATCACTTTTTGATTTTATCAGTTGGAATTTTAATATAACGGTCACTTTCCTAATTTTATCGGTCAAATTTTAACTATATCGGTCAGCTGCTGATACAGCGGGCCTTTAATCGATCCCTGAATTGTTCTGAAGCCTCCTTCAGGGCGAGAAGTCCCCATGCATTCTCTTATTTCAAAGGCTTTAAATATGAACGCGGATCCAGATCAGAGCCCTCGATTACAATCGCTGTCATGCCTAGATATGAACCTGACTCGTGTTCCTCTCCTTCAGTCCAATAAACAGCAGTTCCTTTCTCGACGGCAACTTGCTCGCCGCCGGCTGTTTTGACCCAGCCCTCTCCATCAACAATGAGGAAAAGCTGCGGGCATGTGGCTGGATGCATGCCTAGAACGCTATTGACATTAAGGTGGATACAGCCAATCGTAGCTGTCGTGTTTCTTAGAATCGGATTAATGCTGGCGTTATGGCTGTTGAACTGCGTGATCTCCCTGCTTGACTCTGCATCAAAGCGGAAAAGTTCCATAATATGACCTCCTGTAAAAATAATCACAACCACCATAGTTATTAGGCTTTACTGTTCATTTATCCTGCATGATCACAAGCAAACACACAATTTGTTCAACTCATGGTAAAATAAGCAGAAGATTGTTGAAACAGCTGGCGCGCGTGTTGCTTTAACGCGCGAAAGTTTGGTATGATCATAATTATTGTGCTTTGGCAGAAATTAATTTTTGGAGGTGGCATTTATGTCGAGAATTTCAACCGATCAGGTGAAGCATGTCGCGCACCTAGCGCGACTTGCGATTACTGAGGAAGAGGCTGCTACGTTTACTGAGCAGCTGGACAGGATGATTTCGTTTGCAGAGCTGCTAAATGAGCTGGATACAGATAATGTAGAACCGACATCCCATGTGCTTGATATGAAAAATGTGATGAGAGAAGACAAGGCAGAAAAGGGGCTTCCGCAGGAGGAAGTTCTGAAGAATGCACCGGAACATCAGGATGGCTATATCAAAGTGCCGTCCATTATGGAGTAGGGAGGGGACAATGGTGAGTTTATTTGACCATAAGGTATCGGAGCTTCATCAGCTTTTACATAAAAAAGAAATTACAGTATCCGACCTTGTCAGTGAGTCGTACAAGCGGATCGGCGAAGTAGAGGACAAGGTACAGGCTTTTTTAACGCTGGATGAAGAAAAGGCCCGTGAGAAGGCTAAAAAAATGGATGAAAAGATCGGTACAGACGAGGCAAAAGGTCTTCTGTTCGGCATGCCGATCGGTGTGAAAGATAATATCGTTACAAAAGGGCTGCGCACAACCAGTGCAAGTAAAATCCTTGAGAATTTTGATCCGATCTATGATGCAACTGTTGCTTCCAAATTACATAATGCAGAAACCATTACAATCGGAAAATTAAATATGGATGAATTTGCAATGGGATCATCCAATGAAAACTCCGGTTTTAAAGCGACCCGCAACCCTTGGAACCTGGAAAGGGTTCCTGGCGGTTCTTCAGGCGGTTCGGCAGCTTCTGTTGCAGCGAGAGAGGTTCTATTTTCGCTTGGATCTGACACAGGCGGTTCCATTAGACAGCCTGCTTCCTACTGCGGCGTTGTTGGTTTGAAGCCGACATATGGTCGGGTATCACGCTTTGGCTTGATTGCATTTGCATCTTCACTGGATCAGATTGGACCCATCACTCGCTCAGTTGAAGATAACGCTTATTTGCTTCAAGCGATTTCTGGGTTAGACCCAATGGATTCCACATCAGCGAATGTTGATGTCCCAAGCTATGCAGAAGCGTTGACAGGGGATGTTAAAGGCCTAAAAATTGCTGTACCGAAGGAATATCTGGCGGAAGGCGTAAATGAAGAAGTACGCCAATCTGTTTTGGATGCCTTGAAGGTACTTGAGAAATTGGGAGCTACTTGGGAAGAGGTTTCGCTACCGCATTCGAAATATGCGCTGGCAACCTATTATCTGCTATCTTCTTCGGAGGCGTCTGCTAACCTGGCCCGCTTTGATGGCGTGCGCTACGGCTACCGGACTCCAGAACCTGAGAATTTAATTGATTTGTATAAAAAGACAAGAGCGGAAGGCTTTGGCGATGAAGTAAAGCGACGTATAATGCTTGGAACATTCGCCTTAAGCTCCGGCTATTATGATGCTTATTATAAAAAAGCACAAAAAGCCCGGACGCTTATTAAACAGGACTTTGAAAATGTCTTCGAAAAGTATGATGTTATTATTGGGCCGACAGCACCGACACCTGCCTTTAAAATCGGCGAAAATATGTCTGACCCGCTGACCATGTATGCGAATGATATCTTAACGATTCCGGTTAACCTTGCCGGTGTACCGGGGATTAGCGTTCCGTGCGGATTCTCCAATGGATTGCCGCTTGGCCTGCAAATTATCGGTAAGCATTTTGATGAGAGCACAGTTTATCGTGTAGCGCATGCATTTGAACAGGCAACTGATTATCATAAACAAAAACCGGGACTGTAAGGGGGGGAAATTCATGAAATATGAAACGGTTATCGGACTTGAAGTGCATGTAGAGCTAAAAACAGATTCAAAAATTTTCTCGGCAAGCCCAAACCATTTTGGAGCGGAACCGAACTCAAATACAACTGTGGTTGATCTTGGGTATCCGGGAGTGCTGCCGGTTATTAATAAAAAGGCTGTAGAATTCGGCATGAAGGCGTCAATGGCGTTAAACTGTGAAATTGCGCCAGTTACAAAATTTGACCGGAAGAACTATTTTTACCCTGACAATCCGAAAGCCTATCAGATTTCACAATTTGATAAGCCAATCGGCGAGCATGGCTGGATTGAAATCGAAGTGGACGGCTATAAGAAAAAGATTGGCATTACTCGCATACATCTTGAAGAGGATGCAGGAAAGCTTTCTCATGAAAAAGGATATTCTTTGGTAGACTATAACCGCCAGGGTACGCCATTGGTCGAAATCGTATCTGAACCGGATATCCGCACACCAAATGAAGCATACGCTTATCTGGAAAAACTGAAATCGATTATCCAATATACAGGTGTTTCCGATTGTAAAATGGAAGAAGGCTCACTTCGCTGTGATGCGAATATTTCCCTTCGTCCTATCGGGCAGGAGGAATTCGGTACAAAGACTGAGCTAAAGAACCTGAACTCTTTTAATTTTGTCCGCAAAGGGCTGGAGTATGAGGAGAAACGCCAGGAGCAAATTTTAAGTTCAGGCGGGACAATCCAGCAGGAAACCCTCCGCTATGATGAAGCGACAAATACGACGATTTTGATGAGGGTAAAAGAAGGTTCGGATGATTATCGTTATTTCCCTGAGCCGGATTTGCTTGATATTCATATTGATGAAGAATGGAAGGAGCGCATCCGCGCAGAAATCCCAGAACTTCCGGACCAAAGAAAGAGCCGTTATATTGAAGAGTTAGGATTGCCTGCTTACGATGCCGCAGTCCTGACAGTCACAAAAGAAACATCCGATTTCTTTGAAGCTGCAGTCAATGCAGGCGCAGATGCAAAACAGGCATCCAACTGGGTGATGGGAGAACTGTCAGCCTACTTGAACGCAGAGCAAAAAGAGCTTAGTGATATCGCTCTTACAGCTGAAGGACTCGCCGGCATGATCAAATTGATCGAAAATGGCACCATCTCCTCAAAGATTGCTAAGACTGTGTTCAAAGAGCTGATTGAAAATGGCGGCGAGCCTGAAACAATCGTCAAAGAAAAAGGCCTTGTCCAGATTTCTGACGAAGTTGCTCTTTTGAAGATTATCGGCGAAATACTTGATGCGAACCCGCAATCGATCGAGGATTTCAAAAACGGCAAACAAAAAGCGATTGGTTTCCTTGTCGGCCAGATTATGAAAGCAACAAAAGGCCAGGCAAACCCGCCGCTTGTTAACAAGCTATTGCAAGAGGAAATAAAGAAGAGATAAGGGGAGCTGTAGTTCCTCCATATCGAATTTTATGCAAGTAAGCTGATGGGGACCCATCAGCTTTTTGTTTATAAGCGGTTCGACAAAAGGCTCCCCTATTTCCCAGGAAAAGATTTTGTTTTACAAAGTTTTACAGCAAATGCTTCTAATATGTGTGCAGGAATGAGAGCTAGTGATAAAGAAATAAGATTTAGAGGCAATGAAAAGGAGAGGTAAGCATGGAGTTAAAGGACTGGTTTGCAAAAGGGCTAAGCCCGAAAGAATACATAGAGGGAATGAAAGTAAATAAGGAAGCAATGAAGGGAGTATATAAACGTTTTTCTTTGGCTGATGAAGAAAAAGATAGGCTGGAAAAGGTCAAGGGAACTGGCATGAAGGTAATTGCTATTACAGAGGATTGGTGCGGGGATGCCATGCTGAACAATCCGATTCTTTTAAAAATTTCGGAGGAAATCGGCGCAGAGGTCCGTTTTATTTTACGGGACCAAAACCTTGAGCTAATGGACCAGTACCTCACGAATGGAGTTTCAAGAGCGATACCGATTTTTATTTTTATAGATAAAGAAGGAGAAGAACAGGCGGTTTGGGGACCGCGGGCCATACGTGTCCAGGAAATCGTGGATGACGAACGCAGCAAGCTCCCGGCGCAGGAGGATGAAGATTTTAAGGAAAAGCAGATGAATATGTATAAGAGGCTGACAGCTTCTTATCATCAAGATTCAGAAATCTGGCATACGGTTGCAAATAGCATTATAGATGCTCTAGTTTCGGAAAAATAATCAGGGAAGGGTGTCGGTTAGCAATGGGCTGGAACCGGAATCGTTTAACGGAAAAGCTGGACATACAATATCCTGTTTTTCAGGCGCCAATGGCAGGTGGAATGACAACACCGCGATTAATCAGTGAGGTTTCCAATAGCGGCGGCCTGGGAAATATGGGAGCAGGCTATATGAATTCTGATGAGATAAGAGAAGATATCAGAAAGATTCGGAGTCTGACGGACAAACCATTTGGCGTAAATCTTTTTGTTCCGAATCTGGGGGTCTCCGCACAAAATGAAGAGATTAGCAGAATGGAAGAAGTGCTCACCCAGTATAGCAGTGAGCTGGGGATAAAGGAGAAACTTCTCCTGCCTAAGAAGGATTACGGCACTCTCTATGAAAAACAGCTCGAGGTGGTATTTGAGGAAAGTGTTCCTGTATGCAGCTTTACGTTTGGCATACCTGATTCAAACGTTATACGTGAACTAAATAAACAGGGGACAATTATTATTGGAACAGCCACGAATGTTAATGAAGCAGTGGAGTGGGAGGATGCCGGGGCAGATTTGATTGTTGCCCAGGGAAGTGAGGCTGGCGGACACCGGGGAACTCTTCATAAGGAAGAAAGCGGGTTGATCGGTTCCATGGCTCTTATACCACAGGTGGCGGATGCAGTCAGCAAGCCAGTCGTTGCCGCAGGCGGAATCATGGATGCACGCGGGATTGCTGCAGCCATGATGCTGGGAGCAGCGGGTTTTCAGCTTGGAACCGTGTTTCTAACATGCAGGGAAAGCGGAGCTAATCCGATTTATAAGAACGCCATTTTAAATGCGACTGAAGAGCAAACCGTTTTAACAAAAGCTTTTTCCGGGAAGTTGGCAAGGGGAATTAGCAACAGATTTACGGAAGAGATGGAGGGGCAGCAGTTGTTGCCTTATCCGCTGCAGAACGATATGACAGCATCTCTCAGAAAACAGGCAGCTAAATTGGAGCACCCTGAGTTTATGTCACTATGGGCCGGACAGGGCGTGCGAATGGCAGAAGAAATAACTGTGAAGGAACTGATGCTGAAGCTTGTGAAAGGGACGGAAGCTTTAATAGACGGCAAATAAAAAGCAGTGCCTATTGCGGCACTGCTTTTTATCTTATTTACCAGCCAATACATTTGTAAGTGGCGGTACAATTTGCTTTTTGCGTGATACAACACCTTTAAGAACGGCTTTGTTGTTTTCAAGCGTTACATGGTAGGCCTGCTCGACTGCTTTTGCTTCGTTTCCAAGAGAGATAGCAACTGAATCGTTGTTAAGGATGTCAGTTAAAACAAAAACGAATAAGTCCAGTTCTTTCTTCTTAATGGTTTCGGAAATAACAGCTTCAAGTTCAGCCTGGCGGTCTAAAACGTCATTCAGGTCAACGGCATTTACCTGTGCCACCTCTGTTTTATAGGTGCCCATTTGGAATTCCTTCGCATCAAGGGAAACTAATTCTTCAACTGTTTTTTTGCTAAGATCTGCACCTGCTTTTAGCATTTCCAATCCGTACTCTTCAGGATTTACGCCTGCGATTTCTGCAAGCTCGCGTGCTGCTGCAACATCTTGGTCCGTGCAGGTTGGAGATTTGAATAATAGGGAATCAGAAATAATGGCAGAAAGCATTAAGCCAGCAGTTTCTTTGCTGATTTCCACCCCATTTTCCTTGTACATTTTGTTGAGGATGGTTGCTGTGCAGCCAACCGGTTCCGCACGGTAATAAAGCGGATCGCTTGTTTCAAAGTTCGCGATTCGGTGATGGTCGATAACCTCAAGGATTTTTACATCCCTGATATCATCAGCACTTTGCTGGAACTCGTTATGGTCAACAAGGATGACTTCGCTTGCTTCTTTTGACACGGCCTCAACAAATCGTGGTGCTTCAGCTTTAAAGTAATCTAAAGCATATTGCGTTTCCTCATTTACTTGGCCTAGGCGGATCGGCTCTGCATCAACACCTAATTTGGTTTTTAATTCCGCATATGCAAGAGCTGAACAGATAGAATCTGTGTCTGGGTTTTTGTGTCCGAATATAAATACTTTTGACATTATCCTTACTCCTTCTATATGTAATGTTGGTATTTGCCTGCTGTTATTTTACCATATATCTAATGTAATGGCGGTACTGGGAAAAATCAAATTTTGTTCATAGTGTTGGTTCATTTTAGGAAAGGATAGAGGAAGCATGTGATTTATGGAGAAATAGATAGGTACGGTAAGGAGGAGTCAATAAATGGAGAAAGTTGCAGTGATTTCAGATATTCATGGAAATATGACGGCATTGGAGGCCGTTTTGGAAAATATCCGCGAGCGCGGAATTGATACGATCTTTTGCCTGGGGGATTTAATTGGAAAGGGTCCGAATTCCCGTAAAGCAGTTGAACGGATAAAGGAAACCTGCGAGGTGGTCCTCCTTGGCAACTGGGATGATTTTATGCAGAAGCCGCTGGATTTCGAGGAGGGCCAATGGCATCAAAAGCAGCTTGGAGAAGAAGCGTTAGCCTATTTAAGCACGCTGCCATTCCATCATGATTTTTATATGAGCGGAAAATATGTCAGGCTATATCATGCCTCAGCCAAGAGCATCTATCACCGGGTTGTGCCAATGCGCGATTCTCATGAAGAAAAGCTGGCTATGTTTGAGAATACGGAGAATATCGATGCCGGCGAAAAAGGACGGACACCGGATGTAGTGGGATATGGTGATATTCATGCTGCCCTGATTGAACCCATCCATCCGCAAAAAACGCTCTTTAATACAGGAAGCGTCGGAAATTCACTTGATATTCCGCAGGCAACCTATGCGATTCTGCATGGGAAGTACCTCTCAAAGGAGCCGGCAGCTTTCTCCATAGAAATCGTACGCATCCCTTATGATATTGAAAAAGAAATCGCGATTGCCAGAGAAATGGGGATGCCGAATCTGGAAGCTTATGCGCTTGAACTGCGTGAAGCTAAATATAGAGGAGCCCCGAAGAAGGTTTAAACTTTGGTTATATGCTTTATTTTGCTATACGCAGAGAATCCTAGGCTATACGCAGAGAAAAAAGTTTATATGCAGAGAAACCTGGTTTATATGCAGATCTTAATTGCATATTAAGCGTGCGTATATGCACATAAATAAGTTCTATCCGCAGATAAATCGGGAGTATGCGCAAATAAACGATTATTGGCCGGTTCATTCATAGTTAAAAATAAAATTTGGATAACTATTTTCTTGAATAAACAAAAAAGCTGAGTTCCTAGTGACGGATTCAGCTTTTTCATATGATTAGAATATTTTCTGGCCTTTTTTAGATAGTGCATAATAAATGCCATGCTGCAGGTTGGTGAAGCAGTTGAATTTGGAAAGATTAAAGTTTGTTTCTGTAATCTTTGTGCCAAGTTCGGGTGATATGCCGACCAGGATGGTTTCGGTGCCGATCAGGTTGGCTGCAGCAGCAAGCTTGCTTAGGAACTCAACAGTGTAGGCACTAATGGACTGGTTCAATCCTGTTAAATCAAGGATCAGGCAGTCAGCCTGGTACTTTGGGAGGCTGTGTAAGGTTTTATCAACGAGTTCCTCTGAACGAAATTCATCATATCTGCCTAGTAGCGGAACGACGACGATACCATCCAATACCGGGATTACTGGTGAAGAGATTTCTTTCACAAGCTCTTTAAGGTTTCTGGTCCGGTCTTCCACCAATTTTTCCAGCTCGCTGATTCTCATTGATTCCTCGCGTCTTGCGAGGGCATGGATATTTTCTTCCACAGTAACGGATGAAGGGAAATATTCCAAGTCTGTATAATCATGCTCGCCCAATTGGTCGGTCACTTTTTTGTACCAGAGGCTTGTTCCAAATACGGCAGAAAAGATACCGGCGAAATGTCCCGGCAGAAATGACCCGGATTCGTTTTTCCCTTGCTCTTTGTTTATTTTATATTCCCAGCTATCAACGAGCCTGACTTTGGCCGTTTTTGATTCGGGATCTACCTCGGTTATCGTAAATTTTCCCCACCCGGCTGAAGCATAGATTCTAGGGATAATATTAGCGACATCCTCTACAGGCAGATTCATGTTTTTGAAAAATTCTCCCACTACCATTCCTTGCCTGAAGCCTGTTGTTTCCAGGACAAGACTGGAAGTTTCTTTTCCGGAAATCTCTTCAATGGTATCAAAAAAACTTTTCATGGCTGATTTAATCCAGAAAAGCACTGCATCATCGCCCACGAAATTAAAGGTACCTGAGTCCAGGTCCCAATTAAAATCAAAGCCATCTATCTTTGTTTGTAAAATTAAGCCTTCGTTGGTCATACCATTACCCCCTGATATTGATATGTATATTTAAAGTAAAAATGAATTTCAATATTTGCCTTAACTCATTTCTTATACCCAATATTTTAGATGACAAACCAAAATACGATAAAATTATCTCCGTCTGTTTATATTTAGTTTTTTCGATTTCTCATTTACATACGCATACATAATATCCTTTTCATTAAGATTGTTTTCAAGGAGCTGCTCTATCAGCCATTCCTTTGTTTGGCCAAGCAATTGGAGGTTACGCTGCTGGATTCTCCCATCAACAATAACAGCAATTGGGAGGCCTTCATCCTGTATGGAAATGTTTAAGTGTTCTACTGTTACGGGTGTATTGGCTACTTTTGGGATAATGCTTACTTCACCAATTGGCTCAAGGATGGCGTAGTCCACATCTGCAATTTTCGGAAATCCCTTGCTTCTGAGGATAGAGAGAAGCTGTGACATAGAAAGGTGGGATTTCTCCAGGTTATCCTCCAGGATTTCACCTTTTTTGATCAGCATTGTAGGTTCACCAAGGAAAAAACGGTTGCCGATTTGATTTAAAGTAAGATATGAAAATAAAATATGCAGGCCAACTAGAATCGCTAAAGCCACTAGAGTAGGCAGGTATTCAGTACTAATGAGTGGCTCGGAGGCAACAGTCCCGACAATGATAATGGCAACTAAATCATAGGGGGTCATCTGGATAATGGTCGATTTACCCATCAGTCTCATGATCATGATTGTTATTAAGTAAATACTTAATATTTTTAGTATCAAGAACATATACAAGCTCCTTTAATTAATCATTATTCAAAGGATTTGCTACATCGGAGACTTTCATGTGATAAATCAAAAAAAAGGCCCGGACGCTGAATGCGGCATCAGTCTCCGGACCTTTTTTATGCGCGTTTTTTATGATCCTTCGGAGGAAGGCGGTCATCTTTTAACCGTTTATCGTTTATCTTGGGTTCTTTTTTGTCAATAAAGTTCTTAATATTGGAGCGGTGCAGAAAAATTAAAAGTAAAAGGAAAATAGAAAAGATAAGTTCATGTTTATGCCCTGGTATAAAGAGGGAATAAACCAGTAAAGAAGCACCAACCGATAGGGAGCCGTAAAATACATATTTCGTTATATAGATGACTGCAATAAACGAAATATAAGCAATCAAAAACATCCAAATGTTTGCCACAAGCAAAACGCCTGCCGTGGTGGCAATGGCTTTTCCCCCCCGGAACCCTGCGAAAATAGGATAGCAATGCCCGGCTACAGCAATCAGGCCAACCATAAGCGGATCTGCATCAGCTTGCAATAGAAAAGGCAATGCCGCAGCGAGTGCACCTTTTCCGATATCAACAAGCAAGACCACAATAGCTGCTCTTTTTCCAAGCACCCTCAGTGTATTGGTCGCACCCGGATTATTGCTCCCGTGATTTCGGATGTCGATCTGAAATGCGTACTTACCAACTAATAATGCGGTAGGAATCGATCCAATCAGATACGCTGCTAGAAAAATAAGTAACGTCATCGTATCAATCCTTTTTTATCAATATATTCAATCCTTGTTTAAATTTGTCCTTGCTTAAAAAATAAATTTTTCCGAAGCACCCTCTTTCGTTGTCATTGCATACAGTTTACCATATAATGGTTTTGTTTAAAGTGGAAATCGAAATTATTTGAATAGTTGGCGGTGAGGAATATGGCAAAAGCGAATTTCGGGCAGGCAGCAAAAAGCTATGCGAGGTCGAGAAACGATATCCCGGTGAGCTTTTTTGAAAGCTTAAACCTGCGAGGCATCTCGTTTGGAGGAAAGAAGATTGCAGACATAGGCTCTGGCACAGGAATTTTGACAAGAAAGCTGAAGCTGAGGAAGGCAGAAGTAATTGGTGTGGAACCTTCGGTGGAGATGCTTGATGAAGCCGTACGGATCAATTTGGCAAGATATGAGAATATCCCTTATTTGCACGGAACTGCAGAGGATACAGGGTTGGAGGCGAATCACTTTGATATAGTGACCGTTTTCAGAGCTTGGCACTGGTTCAATCGGGAAGCGGCCTTAAAGGAAATAAAGAGGATATTGAAGCCAAAGGGAAAATTGATAGTGGCTGATTCCGGATTTTTGCCAGGCAGCCTGGCGGTTGAAGCGGCAATTGAAGTATTGGAAGGCCATTTAGGGCAACCTCTCTTGCCAGCTGGCTCGAAGGCAGAGTCAAGGCAGCGGATTAACGGGTTCCCTGTTGAGTGGTTCTCTGAATGGCAGGAGAACGGACTTGAACTTAGAGACTTTTACAAACTGGACTATGAAGTAGTTTTCAGCAACGAGGAGTGGGTGGATCGGATTATGTCGCTATCCAATCTTGCGTGTGCGCCAGCGGAGAAAAGAGAAGAAATTTCTTCAGTTTTATTAAAAAAGCTGCACACCCTATTTGGAGAAAATGTATCTCATACCATTCCGCATGCTTGCCATGTTTGTATTTTTGAAACCTAGTAACCCTCAATTTTTGAGGGTATTTTTTTGTCTAAAAAAGTGTTGAATTGTATGATTCTCTAGATTATGATTATTTCGGCACTCAAAAAGAAAAATTTGAATTCGAAGTTATAAATAGAATAACCTTTACTTGCTGTAAAAAAATTGGCACGCGAATGAGCTACTAAATACCCAGCAGGATATAAAGGGTGCATTGCCGGTGTACGTCTTTTTAGGAAAATTGAAAGGAGATGATTTTTCATGGATCATTACTCACGAGAAGAATGGCATAAATATGTGAAAAATGAGCTGGGAGATGCTGACCGCAAAGCCTATGAAGATCATCTCTATATTTGCGACCATTGTTTGGAAGTTTACCTTGAGGCGATGGAAGAAGAGGAACATGCTCTGCCGGCAATGCCACGAGAAGACGAATTTACTAATCTTGTCATGGCACAAATTACAGTTGATAAAGTAAAAGAACCCCCTGTGCTGAATGTGGCAGAAGAACAAAAGGAAGCATTTGCCCATGGAACCTGGTTTGAACGCTGCTTTCCAATTGCATTTACCTGCCTGCTGCTCATTGGCGGGCTAGTGAAGATGCTTGAAGGCACTAAAAGCGAAGCAGAAAAGCTTGAAAAGGATTAAACTCTTAATAAGTAATTAGGAGTTTTCTTTTTTTGGCTTTGTTCATGCTCATTGCTGATATTTGCACCCTGTTGACAGAGCGGAAAACAACATGCAAATTTAACAGAGCTGTCTTCTAAAATAATTGAAAATTCTAGATAATTATTTTACAATAAAAAAGACCAATCAGTTTATTTTAAAATAATAGTCTTGAGGAGTGAGGAATGTGGGAAGAAAGCAGGTTCCGTATGAAATGCAGAAAAAGAGCAAAAGCGTCCATCTTGAGCAGTGGATTTGGGACTTGGCAGCCCAAATGCAGCCTTGCCGATCAGCAGCAATCAGGGATTTGTTTCTCGATAAAATAAAAGAAGATTTGCTGGAAGCGGGTTTGGTAAAAGAAGATTCCGCAATTACTAAGGAGCATGCCGACCTTTATATAAAAGAAATCCTAAAAGAGGATTCCTTTAACAAAAAATGTTTCTGTGGATGAGAAATTTTACGAAAAGGTTGGGTTTGTCCGTGAGGGTGCATTCCGCGGAGAGCTTTTATATGATGGGGAATACTTTGACAATTACATAATGGGCATTCTGCGCCATGAATTTAAAAGCTTCAGGTAAGCATGGACAAGAGAATGAGAAACTTAATAAAAAGTTAACTTAATTACAACGGGGGGACAAATTTGACGCCTATCGTATCCGAGGAATATAAGCGGAAAAAGAAAAAAGAGATTCTTGCCGGCGCACTTGCCTGCTTTGCCAGGAAGGGCTTCCAGGCTGCTACGATTGATGACATTGTTGCCTATTCGGGAATAAGCAAAGGCGCCATCTATAATTATTTTAAAAGCAAAGAGGATATTTATCTTGAGCTTATGAACGAGCAGACAGAAGCAACGAATGCCAGGCTTGTAGAGAGAATTTCCAACCTATCTACAGCTGAAGAAAAGCTTGAGTATCTTTTTGATTTATACAGGGAAATGAGCCCGTTTAGCCAGGAACGCAAGGATAAAATTGTGGTTCATCTCGAATTTACATTACATTCGTCCAGGGATGAAAATTTAAATCGGATTTTGAATGAAAGAGGAAAGAAGTTCTTTTTAAAACTCATAACCGATATTATGGAAGAAGGGCAGGCTGCAGGAGAATTCCGCCCGGATGCAGATCCGAATTACGTAGCCGGCATGTTTTGGACCATAATGGATGGTGCAATGCTTCATAGCGTTTTAAATAAAGAATATCCATATAGAACAGTCATTGATTATGTAAAAAGCCTTGTCCTGAAGGATCTGAAACAAGTCTAAAGGGCATAGCCTATTATTCTTTTGAGAAATAATGCTTAATCAGGATACTTTTTGCCCGGATGAGGGTATAATTCTTTTGTGCCATCTGCTACTTGTGAAAACAGGCGGAAGTGAATAGAATAGAAACCGGAGTGCAACGTAAAAATTGCTAAGTGCATGTCTATTCGCTATGATGTAAAAAGATGGAATTATATAAACGGATTAAGACAAAGTTGATTAAATAATAGGATGATGGGCTATGAAAAGAGCAAGAATTATTTATAATCCAACCTCAGGCCGTGAAATTTTTAAAAGGCATTTGGCAGAGGTTCTGCAAAAGCTGGAGGGGGCAGGCTATGAAACCTCCTGCCATGCTACAACTTGCGAGGGGGACGCGATCAAAGCAGCACGGGCAGCTGTTGAGCGCCGCTTTGATTTGGTGATTGCAGCCGGCGGCGACGGTACAATCAATGAAGTTGTAAACGGGCTAGCCGAGCAGGATTACCGTCCGCGCCTTGGGATTATCCCGACCGGGACCACAAATGATTTCGCACGGGCACTTCATATTCCAAGGGATATAGAAGCGGCGGCTGATATCATTGTCAAAGGGGATACAATCCCAGTTGATATAGGCCGAATCAATGAAAAATATTTTATTAATATTGCCGGGGGCGGAAGGCTGACAGAGCTGACCTATGAAGTGCCAAGCAAGCTAAAAACAATGATCGGCCAGCTTGCTTACTATTTAAAAGGGATTGAAATGCTTCCTTCCATCCGTTCAACTGAAGTGAGCATCGAGTTTGATGGAAAAATGTTTGAAGGGGAAGTTATGCTTTTCCTTGTGGGGCTAACAAATTCAGTAGGCGGCTTTGAAAAGCTTGCTCCTGATTCCAGCATCAATGACGGGATGTTCTCCCTGCTGATATTAAAGAAAACCAATCTAGCCGACTTTATACGGATTGCTACACTGGCAGTCCGCGGAGAGCATGTCAAAGATCCGAACGTGATCTATACTCAGGCAAACCGGATTAAGGTCCAAGCCAAAGAAAAAGTCCAGCTTAACCTGGACGGCGAATTTGGCGGGCTGCTTCCAGCCGAATTCGTCAACCTCTACAGGCATTTGGAAGTTTTTGTGCCAATTGACCAGATCCGTGAAGAAGACCGCCCGACAGATTGGGAAAGTCCGCATGAATAAGGAAGTCCGCTCTTTGGAGCGGACTTTTTGTTTTTTGGAGAAGAGGATTGCAAGAGTGGGGGCAGGCTGCGGGGGAAATTGTGAACGCTCAATAGCATAATACTCCTTGCAAATAGAACAGCGGATTCTGCAAATAAAAACGCTGAACTTGCAAATAGATTAGCGAGACTGCAAATAGAACATCTGAATTAGCAAATAGGCCTGCTAAGATCTTGGCGAGGCAAAAAAAGTCCTCCACAAACGATAGGTAGTATCCGATTTCGTATTTACTGCTCTTTTGTGATACAATCTCTCTAGTCAAAAAGGTCACGGAATTAAGCTGAAAAGGAAGAAAACAATGAACAGAACATTACCAGTTCAAAAAAATGAATATATAGATGTTACTTTTGAGGATTTGACCCATGAGGGAGCGGGGGTTGCCAAAGTAGACGGCTATCCGCTGTTTGTGCCAAACGGGCTTCCCGGCGAAAAGGCAAAGGTAAAGGTTATTAAGGTCAACAAAGGGTACGGATTCGCCCGTTTAATTGAAACGTACGAAGAAAGTCCATACCGGGTTGAGGCTCCATGTCCGATCTATAAAGAATGCGGGGGCTGCCAGCTTCAGCATTTGAGTTATGAGGGGCAGCTTCTTGCAAAAGAAAAGCAGGTCAGGGATGTGCTGACCCGGATTGGCAAGCTTGAGAATATAAAGGTTCATCCAGTCCTAGGCATGAAGGATCCGTGGCGCTACCGCAATAAAGCACAGGTGCCGATTGGCGAGCAGGAAGGCGGGCTGATCGGCGGATTTTACCAGCAGCGTACTCACCAAATCATTGATATGAAAGAATGCCTCATTCAGCAGGAAAAAAATGATGAGGTGGTCCAGAAGGTAAAGGAAATTTGCGGCCGATACGGTGTTCGTGCTTATGATGAAGGCAGGCACAAAGGTGAACTCCGCCATGTCATGACGCGCTACGGGCTTGTTACTGGTGAAGTGATGATTGTGCTGGTCACGAGAACGAACGAGCTGCCTCATAAGCAGAAGATCGTGGAAGAGATTGTCGGAAGTGTTCAAGGTGTTAAATCAGTTGTCCATAATGTGAATACAAAAAAGACGAACGTAATCATGGGCGATGTTACTAGGGTCTTGTGGGGAGAAGAAGTCATCTATGACTTCATCGGGAATATTAAATTTGCCATTTCTGCACGCTCTTTTTATCAGGTGAATCCTGAGCAAACGAAGGTATTATATGATAAAGCGCTGGAGTATGCGAACTTGAGCGGAGAAGAAAAGGTAATCGATGCGTATTGCGGAATCGGGACGATTTCCCTTTTCTTGGCTCAGAAAGCCAAAGAGGTTTTCGGTGTTGAAATCGTACCTGAAGCAATTGAGGATGCTAAGCGGAATGCAGCCCTAAACGGAATTACTAATGCCGGGTTCGCAGTTGGGAAAGCTGAAGAAGTCATTCCCGACTGGTATAAAAAGGGCAATACAGCGGATGTACTTGTTGTGGATCCGCCGAGAAAAGGCTGTGACGAAGCCCTTTTGCAAACCATCCTAAGAATGAAGCCAAAGAAGGTTGTTTATGTGTCCTGCAACCCCGGAACGCTTGCGAGGGATCTGCGCATCCTGGAGGACGGCGGATACAAGACTGTTGAAGTGCAGCCGGTTGATATGTTTCCGCAGACTATGCATTGTGAGGCGGTTGCGAAAATTGAGTGGAGAGAAGGCAGCTAACCCTAGGGGAGTTGCCTTTTTTACTGTGCATAGCAAAAAGTATTAGGGTAATGGGTATAGAAGTAGTTGAATAGTCCTGATTTCTAGTTTGATTCTTTGTTTTCTGCCACTCTACTCCTAACCTCTTCCAATTTTCACAGAGTTTTTTCCTTAAGAAACCTGGGCTTCTTAAAAATGTAGGTTTTTCCGACGATTTTCATGTTTTTTATCGTAAAATTCTGTAAAATAGATTTAATAAAGTCGGAAAATGGGGTGAGCTCATTGATAAAAGGTTTCCCGATTCTGGGGAATGATGGTGATTCGATCTATTCCAATCCTGATGAATTAATAGATTTGTTCCTGAATTGTACGGCAGATGGGGTTGCCATAATTGATATGGAAAACCGTTTTATAAGAGTAAACCATATGTACACGGTGATTTTTGGCTATACCGAAAAAGAAGTAATCGGAAAAAAGTTTACAGAATTTCAAAATCCTAACGAGGTTAAGGATATTATAAAATTGGTCAAGCTTGGAAAAGTATACAGCAATGTAATGACGCAGCGCTATCATCAGGACGGCTCGGTTTTGGATATTTCAGTGTCCTATTCTCCTTTCCGGAACTCAAAGGGCAAAATCATAGCGGTCCTCGCTATTTTCCGGGATATGACTGATTTAAAAAGCATGGAAAGAGAGTTAAGGAAAACGAGGGAGCTCTATGACTTAATTACGAAAAATACGACAGATATGATTAAGGTTTTTAAAAAGGACCAAACACTTATTTATGCATCCCCTTCACATGAAAAGGTTTTGGGCTATTCTCCAAGGGAGCTCGTTGGCAAAAACTGCTGTGACGTCATGCCGCCAGAGGAAAAAGAAAAATTTCACTGGATGTTTCAAAATCTATTGGAAACCGGTGAGCCTCAGCTGATCGAAACGAAATTATTCACATCCGGCGGCGAAACTGTTTTTGTCGAGACGAGTATTTCTCCGATTTTAAATGAAGAAGGGGAAAATGAGTTATTCGTGGCAGTAGGCAGAAATATTACCGACAGGGTCAATAACGATGCTGCGCTGCGGAATCTGGATCGCCTTTCCATTATTGGCCAGCTGGCTGCGGGCGTTGCCCATGAAATCCGAAATCCGCTCACTTCATTGAAAGGGTTTTCAAAACTTCTCCAGTCAAGTGTTAACCAGGAAAAGCAGGATGACTACTTGTCTATTATTATGGAAGAGCTTGAGAGAATTGACATGATTGTAAATGAATTTATGTCGCTGGCTAAGCCCCAGGCGATCGAGTTCGAGAAAGGAAATTTAATATCTATCCTGGAAAGCACCATTAATGTCCTACACCCGCAGGCTCTGCTTCATAATGTTCAAATCCAGCTTGACTATGTTGAAGATAACATCGTGTTACTATGTTCCCCTCACCAGCTGAAGCAGGTGTTTGTCAACTTCCTGAAAAACGCGATTGAAGCCATGCCTAATGGCGGAAATGTCCGTATTGGCGTTGAAAGAACAAATCATAAGCGTGTGAGAGTTGCTTTTTCAGATGAAGGACCAGGGATTCATGCAGATTTATTAAGCTACCTTGGAACACCATTTTACACGACAAAAGATAAGGGAATCGGTCTTGGGCTCACGGTCAGCAATAAAATCATCCAGGAGCACCATGGCTCGATGAGAATAGAAAGCCAAATTGGGGAAGGCACCACTGTGCTGGTGGAGCTCGATAGCATATAGTTATGATGTGTCTTATCTCTTTGTGGAATGGGTTATTTTATGAAGAATGGGAACCGAGTAAAAGAAGGAAAACTGCGTGTAAAGAGAGGATCCCAGCGACAAAAGAAGAGTCCGGCATCTAAATGATTGAAATGTACATTTAAAGAAAATAAACAACAAAAGGCCCTGCATCTCCGCAAGGCCTTTTCCTTATTTAAGAGTATCCTCGGGCACTTCACCTTCAAGAAAGTCAGGGCGAGGAATGCCTAAAATTTTATACACAGTTGGGGCGATATCAAGTGTAGTAATCGAACCGGTTTTTTCGTCCTTTTTGAACGAAGGACCTTGGGCGATGAATACCGCTTTAAGCTCTTTTCGATCAGGGTCGCTTCCGTGGCTGCCAAGCTCTATTACAGGAAGTTCGGCTTTCGTTAGCCCGCTGCCCATCATAAAGCCCTTGGCTCCAAGCAGGAGGATTTCGCCTTCGTTGGGATGGTCTTTTTCTTGTTCACTTCCATCGGCAACTTGATAGGGATGTTCCTTTTTGCGCAATAAATAATTGAAAAATTGCCTTGTTTTTTGGTCAAAGTCGCTAAAGCGCTTTTGCAGGAGGGTATCGCCCATTTCAACAAAATACTGCTTGAGTGCTGCTTTTTTAAACTCAGGTTTTATTTGATACGTGCTAAAAAGATTTTCAACTTCCCTGGTTACCTTTTCCTTTTCTGGTTCAGAGAGGTCTTTATTAATATAAATCTGTGCAGCGGATCCGCTGGCAACAGCGATAGCTTTTGATTTCTCTGCATCAACCTTTCCTTCCTTATCGGTCTTCAGGTGGCCTGCTTCTTTTAATAACGTGTTTGGGGCCAGGATCGTGTGTACTGGCTCCATTCCGTGATCTGAAACAATCAGCAGGTGGTCATTTTTATTTAAGCTGTCCATTGTTCTCCCGACCACGTCATCAGCAAGCTTATAGGACCATTCAATATATTTCATATGCTTCTTTGACCTTTCCTCTGTATATTCTGGCTGTCTTGGATCTGTCAGGAGGAAATGGTGTGATTCATGGTCAATTTGCGGTGCGTAGAACATCAGCAAGTCGGGCTGGTATTTTTCTTTTATATGAAGAGAGACATCTGTCGTCCAGCTGGCAAAGCGGGAACTGATTTCTTCATATTCCTCTCTTGAAATCCAGCCTTTCCTAAAAGCCTTTGTATCATCCTGGACAGGAAAGAAACCGTATTCCGAGCTGATTTCTTCTTTGAAGCCTGCTGGTCCTTTAATGAGGGCTGAAGTGACAGCCGTCCGGTAAATGCTTGCCTTTTCGAGAGCTGGATCTGCCTTCAGTTTAAACCAGAAGCCTGCCGATTTGCGATCTACCTTCACAGGGAAGGAACCCCATTCATTGGCTTTTACTGCAGAATCATCCTGAGAAGCAGAACGATTATGTGAAAGAATAAAACGGTCATAATTTGTTTTGCCATCATCTGTTGTGTCCATTGCCAAAATATTGATTTCTCTATTTTTGGCTTTTTGCAGGGACAGCTTCATTTTCGCTTCTTTTATAGGACTAAAGCTTTTTTCAGTGTGTTTCCCGCCGTCAGTAATTATGAAGTTTAGCTTGTCCAATGAGCTTTCTGCCCAAGTTTCACCGTAATAGACTGCGTAATCTGCCTGCGAACCGGCATTAGGGTTTGACCCGGGAAACAGGACAGTAGCTGTTGTTTTGCCGTTCTTTTTGGCTTCCTTCCAAAGCGGGCTCTTATCAAGAGGCTGGTGAAAGGCACTCTCTCCGTTTGCCAATTCCTTGTGTGGATCCTGCCACTTATTGCTGACCATGCCGGTTTCGGAAGGAGCTGCACCCGTTGCAATTGCCGCATGGGAGGGAGCAGTTAGTGATGGGGTAACAGTCTTGGAGTCTTTGGCAGCTACTCCATTTTTCATAAGAGACTCGATATGAGGAAGGTTACCGTCCTTCACATATTTCTTTGTCAGATCGTTGCGCATACCATCAAAGGAAATCAAAATAACCTTGTTATTCTGATCCTTAGTTTGTGACGCAAAACCTGTAGCTGGAGAAACAATGGAACCAATAAAAAAAATGATTATATAAAAATAGTGCTTTTTCATTATGTTTTCCTCCGTGATGTATGAAAATTGGTACAAGAGTGTATTCCCTATTAATCTCCCATTTAAACAAAGGTTGAATGATCCCCTTTCATCTATGCACATCATATGTCAATTTTTTTGAATAAAGAGGGTGTATCTTCGGATGCCGATTTTCCTGCATTTATGAAACTAGTTAATCCTTTAGATTCAATAAAATTTTTCCAGTCCCAAAGAGGTAGACTAGCTGTATCTTAACCTATATTTTTAAAATAGTTCGTAAATTCGACATTGTTTGGAGGAGAGAATATGAATAGATTGAAAGGTCGGCCTGGAAAAAGGGCACTATTAAAGGGATCAGTTGCTGCTGCTATTTTGACAGGAGGGGTGTTTTCACCATTGGCTCCATTAAGTTCTAATCAAAGCATGGCAGAAGCAGCTTCTTCAACTTACATCGTTGATGCAACCAATCTTAATGTCCGTTTGGGACCCGGAACAGATTATGAACGGGTAGGAAGCTTGCCTCAAGGCAGCAGTATTCAGGTAATACAGAGGCTGGATAACGGGTGGTACAAGATTACATACAAAGGCCAAACAGGCTATGTCAGCGGCCAATTCGTGAAAACGAATGATAAGCTCTACCGGGTGGATGCAACCGCTTTGAATGTCCGCAAGGGTCCAGGATTGAATTACAGTAAAATCGGCCTCTTGAAGAATGGATCGGTATTGAGCGTTATACATAAGGAAAGCAATGGCTGGTATAAAATTTCATATAATGGCACTTCAGGCTATGTGAGCGGCGAATATGTGACTATAAGTGACACCCGAGTAGCCAAGCTAAATGTCCCGCTTATTGCACAGCGGCCTGAATTGCCAAGCGGCTGTGAAGTGACGTCACTAGCCATGGCGTTAAAATATTACGGTGTAAATATCAGGAAAACTACTCTTGCGAAACAAATGCCTTATGATTCAACTGAGTTAGTGAGAAATACAGACGGATCTATTAAAACTTGGGGAGATCCGGATATCGGGTTTGTTGGAACTCCTTTTGGGAATGGCCACACGATAAACCCGGGACCACTGAAAAAATTACTGGATCAGTACCGTCCAGGCGGAGTGAATATGACAGGAAAAGATTTTTCGGAAATAGAAAAGCATGTTTCTCAAGGCAGCCCCGTGCTGGCATGGTTTACGATCAGCCATGAAATGCCTAATAAAAGAAGCTGGAAAACGCCTGCGGGAAAAACCATTAGTGCCCCGACTCCATTGCACTGTATTGTTGTAACCGGAGTGGATGCTGACTATGTTTATTTTAATGATAGCGAAGCAGTCAAAAAAGACGTGAAAATGCCAAAAGACAAGTTTATTAAAATTTATAATGCTATGGGCAAGCGCGCATTGGCAGTCAAATAGCAAGGCAGCTGCTCAAATTCATGGATAAAATCTTATATAGCTATAAAAGCATTTGCGGGTTTCGGGGCAAATGCTTTTTTATATAGGAAAAACGAAGTAAATACGTCTCAGGTCTTAGATGTCTTTACTTACGTGGTCTATGGCGGGGAGGCGGGGTTTTTTGTATCTTTATACTTGAGAAGTTTTTTAAAAGTGTTTTAATAGGTTTAAGGGCAGGTGCCTGATTTTGGTGAAAGATGCTGTAATTATGTCTGTGGATGAAACTTTATGTTTGCAAGGAACGTATAAATAAGTAGGACTATGAGTCAGGAGTCGATAGAGATGAATTCTTTTTTAGCGTTTGCTTTCCGCATGCTGACGGCGTTTCCGTTGTCGGTCAGTGTTTGGCTGGTAAGTTATTTTGCTTTTGATCAAACCTTTCTCTTGTCAGGTGTATATGGTGTCGGAACCGGACTTCTCACATATTGGGCAGGCGGAGTGATTCAGCGGCACCGATTCTTAAAAAAGCATGGATTGACGAGAAGGGAATACCAATATATAAAGAGAAACCTTGATGAAGCGAAGCGAAAGTTAACCCGTTTGCATAAGGCGATGTTTTCGATTCGCCATTTCCCAACCCTTAAGCAGCGGATGGAGTTCATGAGAGTAACGAGAAGGATCTATAGGCTGACAAGAAAGGAACCGAAGCGCTTTTACCAGGCGGAGCAATTTTATTTTTCACATCTTGATTCCGCAGTGGAATTGGCAGAAAAATATGTTTTTCTGTCGTCTCAGCCTAAAAAGACACGTGAATTGAATCAGTCGCTTGAAGAAACCCGCCGTACACTTGATGCGCTGACCCATCATGTGGAGGAGGACCTTCATCGGGTTATAGAGGAAGATATTGATCAGCTTAACTTTGAAATTGATGTTGCCAAGAATTCTATTGAAAAGATAAAAGATTCGAGAATTCAAGATGAAAGCAGGAGATTAAAATGACTGAAGAAAATTCTCCCCTGTTAAAAAATACAAATAATGCGAACTTGGTGGATGACCTGCTGGCTGACCCATTTGGGGAAAAGGAGGAGCTTGCCTCAGCCCCGTCCCGGGAGGAAAAGCGGACAAGGCTGATTGATGTCATACCAGAAGAAAATCGGGAAAAGGCCTTTCAGCTTGCCAGGCAAATAGACCCGGCCAATCATCAGGCGATGATTTCTTATGGAACGCCGGCCCAGTCAAAGCTATTATCTTTTTCCCATACGATGCTGGAGCATGTTCAAAAAAAGGACGTCGGCGAAGTAGGGGAAATTATTAATGACTTAATGAAGAAATTTAATGATGTAAACCCTGACGAACTAAAGCCAGAGAAAGCCTCTTTTTTTGCACGGATGTTTGGAAAGCTTTCTGGCTCTGTTCAGGAAGTGCTTTCCAAGTACCAGAAAACAGGAGCCCAGATTGACCGGATCAGCGTAAAGCTTGAGCGCAGCAAAAACCTCTTGCTTTCCGATATAGTCATGCTTGATAAGCTCTATGAAAATAATAAAGAGTATTTCCATGCTTTGAATGTGTATATTGCGGCAGGGGAGCTCAAGCTTGAAGAACTCCATGAAAAAACGATTCCGGAGCTTAAGAAAAAGGCAGAGGAAACAAAAGACCAGATGAAGTTCCAGGAAGTAAACGATATGATTCAGTTTGCCGACCGCCTGGATAAGCGTCTTTATGACTTGAAGCTAAGCCGTGAAATCACGATTCAAAGTGCTCCGCAAATCCGCCTGATTCAGAACACGAACCAGGCATTGGTGGAAAAGATTCAATCGTCGATCATGACGTCCATTCCGCTTTGGAAGAACCAGGTGGCGATCGCGTTGACACTGCTCCGGCAGCGCCATGCGGTAGAAGCCCAGAAGAAGGTTTCAAAAACAACGAATGACCTTCTTTTGAAAAATGCTGAAATGCTGAAAATGAATACAATTGAGACGGCGCGTGAGAATGAACGCGGCATTGTAGATATTGAAACATTAAAGAAAACACAGGAGAACCTCATTTCCACTCTTGAAGAGACTTTGAGGATTCAGGAAGAAGGCCGGAACAAACGCCGCCAGGCTGAGCATGATCTCGCCAACATGGAAAGTGATTTAAGGCAGAAGCTGCTGGAGATTAAGGGGAACTAGCGGCTGCAGCCAGGGTGGCAATTTTACGATTCGTCGACATACCGTCCAAATTCGTTGATATAGTGATTTTTTCGTTGATAAAATGGAATTTCCCTCTGATTACATCGCGGATTTCCTTGTTAAAGCCAACGTCAACAACATTTTGGCTTAATAAATATTAAAAAGAGCGATTTTCAATCAAACGTTTGATTGAAATCGCTCTTTTCATGTCTAGATTGTCAATTCTGCTTCCGTAATGGGAGTTTGCTTTTTGACAGGCAGTTTAATGACTGCTTCGGTTCCTTTGCTTTTTTCACTATTGAAATGAATGGAGCCGTTGTGGGATTCAACAATTTTGAAGCTGACAGTAAGACCGAGGCCGGTTCCTTTTTCCTTGGAGGAGTAGAAAGGTTCACCGATTCGGTTAAGCCGTTCTTCTGACATTCCGCATCCATCGTCCTTTACAAGAATGGTAACCTGGTCATCATCAGACATGAGGGTTATGACCACCTTGCCGCCTTCATTAGAAGCCTCAATAGCATTTTTAATAATATTTATAAAGAGCTGTTTTAACTGGTTTGGTTCGCATTCAATCATGAATACATCGGATTTTAACAAAAATTCAATTTCAACGCTATGCATGCTGGCTTCTGTTTTTAGAAGTGAAATAACATTAAACAGAATGGTCTGGATGTCTGCTTTTGTAAAGCAAATATCCTGCGGCTTAGCCAGCAGCAGCAGCTCGCCGACAATATGATTAATCCGATCCAGCTCTTCCTGCATGATCTGATAATAGAATTGATGCTTTTCATCCTCCAGCTGCATTAGCTGCACAAAGCCTTTTAAGGATGTCAGCGGGTTTCTGATTTCATGGGCAACACTTGCAGACAGCTCGCCAACAACGGAAAGTTTTTCGGTCCGGCGCAATCTTTCCTCTGCCTGCCGGAGCTTTGTCACATCCTTTCCATAGCCGATTATTCCTCCAATTTGCCCGTTAACGATAATCGGCAGGGCAGTGCATTGTAACGTTATTTGGCCGCCGTTCTTATGCATAAATTCAAATTCACATGTTCTTGGCTTTTTATATTGGAGGATGGATGTGAAGTCTTCTTTCACTTTCCCTTTATAACGGTCAGGTGAAATATCATAAATATTCTTTCCAAGCGTTTCCTCAGGGCTATAGCCTGTCACAGCCTTAAATTGAGGATTCACCTTCATAATCGTTCCATCAAGGTCGGTCATATAAACAATCTCTGTATTGTATTCAAACAATGATTTGTATTGCTGCTGGCTTTCTTCGAGCAATGTTTCCACTTGTTTTCTTTCCGTGATATCACGTCCGATAATCACGAGGCCTTTCCTTGTTCCGTCTGAATGGAAAAGGGGAACCTTAATCGTGTCAAAGGTCTTTACTGTCCCATCGGGCAAGGGAATGACTTCTTCCAGGCGGGTGATTTTCCCGTTTTTCCATGCCTCTTCATCTGACGCTTCACAGTACCGAAGTGCGTCAGCGTAAAAATCTGTATACTCAGCCAATTCCGAGTCCTTTTTTCCTTTATAGTCAACCTTCTCAAGGTTGAATAACTTCAGGCCAAATTCATTGGATTCAATCCAGCGGCCTTCTCCATCTTTGAAATTTACAAAGTCCACCATGGAATTGATTAAAGTGGACAGCCGCTTTTCATCTTCCCTTGAAGCACTAAGTTCTTCTCTTTTGCTCATAAAGTAATAGAGCAGCCATCCTGTAACCAGAATGTACAGAAATTCTTTACCCCTTTTAAGGTAATAAGCAAGAGAAGAAGGTTCAAGCATGTCTAAGAGATAATTAGTTCCAAATACCCAGATAAGGCTGATGACGATATATAAGCCCAATAGCCTTTTTTTATCCATAGCTTGTTTTCCTCCTGTTCTCTATTTGGCTGAAAGGAGGGCTGGAATTCAGTCAAATAAGTATTTTTTTATTCCTCCATAATAGCTGTATAATAAAAGTGCATAAAATGCGTGAAATCGTATTAACATTTACTATTCTATCTGATTTTAGTAGAGTCATCTAGTGCCAGTAAATTGGAAGATGAAAATAATAGACCGAAAATAAAGAAGGAATGATTAACATGTACCTTACCATTAAAGAAACCGCAGAGTTTTTATCCTATCCGGAAGCATATGTAGAGAGCCTAATTCAGCAAAAAAAAATCCGTGCAATTCATGACGGGGAGCAATATTTGATCTATAAGGAGCAGTTTAACACCCATTTAAAGCAAATGGAGAAATATAAGGATCTTGTTGAAGAGATTTTAAATGAACCTATACCGGAGGACCGTGATATTAAGGATGAGGATTGAATATGGACAATTTTATCTCCAAACACATTATTTTACAATTATTATTAATTTAGATAAACTTTAAGGTAGATAATGTTTAAAGGAGGAAGTGCTGAGATGTATGATATTTTAGTTGTCGGAGCTGGTCCTGCTGGTGCAAGTGCTGCGCTTTTTGCCGCAAAAGCGGGGAAGAAGGTTGCTGTTCTTGATAATGATAAAAGCATTACAAAGCGTGCCTGGGTAGAAAACCATTATGGCATCATGGAAATTACAGGCCCTGAACTGGTGGAAACGGGCAAAAAGCAGGCGGAGAAATTTGGAGCGGAGATCGCAGAGGCTACGGTTGAAAACATCGAGAAAGCAGATGGTGGCTATACGGTTACAGCTGGGGACAACACATATTCTGCGAAGCATGTGATTATTGCGACTGGGCTTCTTACAGATCTTGCAGAAAAAGTCGGTTTAAAAACAAAACCGGGCACAGAGCCGCGCATTAAGACGGTATTGGATGTAGATGCAGACGGCAAAACCAATATGGACGGCATTTGGGCGGCTGGAACGATTGCCGGAGTTAGCGTTCATACAATTATTACAGCAGGCGACGGTGCAAAGGTAGCGATTAACGTGATTAGTGAATTAAACGGCGAGCGCTATGTGGATCATGATTTGATGAAGTAAAAGTTGAAAAAGAAAGATGGCCATCATTCCACTTCGGAATGGTGGCCTTTTTATGTGTATTTTTATGCCTATTATAAAATTACTGTATTTTACATTTAATCCAATAAATAGAATAAATGACCTATGGGATTCTAGTCTCTTCTACCCTTATAAGAGTTTTCTAAACATTATAAAATTTAATAGGCGAACTCTATTAATCTATTGGGAGGTATTCGATGAAAAAACCAATTTTAACAGTGGCATTGGCTTCAACTTTAGCATTTGGTGCGTTTGGAGCACAAGCAACACTAGCAAAACCGGCAGAGGTAAATCAGGTTCAGCCCGTAAAAGTATTTGATCATAAGGTCATTGAAAAGATTAATGTAGAGAATATCTATAAAAATATTGACTATCTTTCGCAAACCCCCCGTGTAGCGGGAACGGAATCAGAAGATAACGCAGTGCAGTATATTAAGGAGCAGTTTGAATCCTACGGATATGAAACAGAAATCCAGCCATTCACTTTCTATGGCTATACGCCTCCAAGTAATATGGAGTTAACAGTTGATGACTATGATGGTGAGCTGCAGCCGAGTTCATTTACATATTCAGTAAATGGGGATGTGACCGGTGAACTGGCATATGCAGGCTTGGGAACTGCTGAGGAGCTTGAAGGCATGGATTTGACTGGAAAAATAGCCCTTATTAAGCGTGGCGAGCTTTCCTTTGCTGAAAAAGTATTGAATGCAGCGGAGAAAGGCGCGGCAGGCGTGATTATTTTCAACAATGCAGATGGAGCATTGAATGGAACGCTTGGTTCTCATAACGATGACTATGTTCCGGCATTGGCTTTGTCAAAGGAAGAGGGGGAAGCGCTTCTGGCCTTGCATAATAGCGGTGAAACCTTGACTGCTTCTATAAAAATTGAAGGGGCAGAGGCGGGTGAAAAAGTTTCCCATAATGTCATTGCAACCAAACAGCCTACGAATAAAACGAAGTCAACAGATGAAATCATTGTCGTCGGATCTCACCATGACTCCGTGGCAGGAGCACCTGGTGCGAATGATGATGCTTCTGGTACAGCGATGACATTGGAACTGGCGCGCGTATTCAAGGATCTTCCGACTGATACGGAAATTCGGTTTGCCACGTTCGGTGCAGAAGAACTGGGCTTACTTGGCTCTTATCATTATGTAGATAGCCTTTCCGAGGACGAAATTAGCAGAACTGTCGCGAATTTTAACCTCGACATGGTAGGAAGCAGGGATGCAGGCGATCTTGTTATGTGGACGTTAGATGGACAGGAAAACCTAGTGACAGAGCTTTCCCAGGCTTCCAGTGAAAGACTGAATGGAGAACAGCCGCAAGTCTACCAGGGCGGTCGAAGTGACCATGTACCATTTGCGGAAGCAGGAATTCCAGCTGCTTTATTTATTCACAGCCCAACGGAGCCGTGGTACCATTCACCGGATGACTCCATCGGTAAGATAAGCAAAGAGAAGCTTCAGGAAGTGGCCGAAATCGTGGGCGCAGCTATTTATGAACAGGCGCGTTTTGATCGTATGGGTCCTAAGCCAAAAAAGACTCCTAAAGTAAAAGCTTCACCAGAAATGATTCATGAGCAGGACGTAAAATAATAAAAAGAGCAGGCGTCTCCTGGTGAACGGGGGCGGCTGCTCTTTTTTATTCTCCTGCTGCTCCCGGTTTTCTTTTTGATTCCCTTCTTTGCATCCACTGAAAAATCCTGGTCAGCCAATAAGCCATCAGGAACAGAATAATATAAATGAAAAAAATATAAATGTAATTAACCCACTTATATTTCTCAAATAAACCATGAGCAACTAATAACGGCTTAAAGCCAAAGCCAAATGCAAGTGCTGTCAGGAAGGCATAGAGATAATAATTTTTTTTGTGTTTCAAGGTCCATTGGTAGACAAGCATAATGAAGACAGGGATAATGGCAGCATCCAAAGAAAAGCTGGGTATAAAGGGAAGAAGCTGATAAGGGTAGCCCCATAGGCCAAAGCGGATTCCCGCTGCATCAACATAGGCAAATAAAATGTGAACAGCAAATCCAAAAAAACCGATTTGAAAAATATGCTTGCGATCAATTTTAAAATAAACAAGGATTAAGGGGCCAATCAGCAGAACGGCTACAGTCCAAAACTGCCAGGTGCCAAGGTGCGAATATATTTCCCAATACTCGATACTCTGCGATGCCAGTTCCTCTTGCAAAGATACGAGCTTCTGAAAAAATTTTTCCTGCTTGGGTGTCAAAAAAGATCCCTCCCTGCAAATCTGCTGAAGTTTATTTTGTCCCCTGGGATATTTTTTCATGCGAACTAATATAATCTCTTTGGAGCTTTAAAAGGCCAAAGTAATTTGAATTGTGATAAAATGGAAGTCAAATTATAAACGCGGATTTTACAGAAAGAAGGATCGTAAGTGAAAAACCTGCAAACTTATTTTATTCTCACTTTGATTATGGTCACATGGGGATTGAATGTCAGCATTATTAAAATTCTTGTCAGTTATTTTCCGCCAGTCACGATCACATCCTTGCGAATAATGGCAGCTGGTTTAAGTGTATTTATCATATTGGGCGTTATGGGAAAAGTGAGAAAGCCGAGTTTCAGGGAAATGATATTTATTGTGTTCGGAGGACTTCTCAGCGTCGTCAGCCATCATCTTCTATTGGCAATTGGGCTGACTGAGACGAGTGCAGTAAATGGAGGGCTTATTTTAGGTGCAGGCCCGCTTTTGACGGCCATTTTGTCCTCGGTCCTGCTGCGCAATAAACCCACGGGGATTCAGGTGCTTGGATTCCTGCTCGGAGGAGCGGGTGTTACGTTTATTGTGCTTTCAGGCAATAGAGGAGTATCGAACTTATCGCATGGAGATTTTTATGTGTTCTTATCGATTCTTTCACAAGCTCTTAGTTTTATTGTGATAAGCAAGGCTACGAAGACATTGGATCCACGGCTGCTGACCGGCTATATGCTGGTATTTGGCGGAGTGATTTTGTTTGTGCTTGGAAACTTTATGGAACCTGGCGGGGTGAAGGGCATGTCCGAAGCTCCGTTATCAGTATGGGCTGCTTTTGCAGTATCTGCTGTAGTGGCAACGGCTGTTGGCCATATGGTTTATAACACAGCCATCAGTAAAATCGGACCAGCGGAAGCGAGCATTTTTCTGAACCTGAATACGTTTTTTTCCTTAGCAGGTTCTGCACTGATTCTTGGCGAGGTCATCACCGTCAACCATATGCTGGGCCTTATCCTGATCGTTGCCGGTGTTTTATTCGGATCGGGGGCTTTGGAGGAATTGGTTATAAGACAACGCCGGAAACGCCATTCCCATCATATGTAAAAGAAAAGCAAGGGCTCGCGCCTTTGCTTTTTTTTTGAAAAGGCTCTTCTCTAAAAGATTGTTGTTTTTAAATGAAATTTTGTAAATGAAAAATTGATAAATAAGGTTGGTTGATTGGAGCGGAAGGTGCGAGACTCCTGCGGGAGGAGTGGGACAGGTGAGACCCCACAGGCGCTGCGCGCCGAGGAGGCTCACCGCCCACCCCGCGGAAAGCGAGCATCCTGGAGCGATAATCAACCTCTCTACAATACCCGTTTAAAAAGCAACAAAGTTTGCGAAAACAGCTTTTGAAAAAAGTGGAACTCGGAATTATGTATGTGAGGAGGAAAAAGGGGAATAGAGAGGCTATAAAGAGAGGAGGAGCTTTTATGTACTTATCTATAACCATAAAAATGGTAGTTGGATTAGTATCACTATTAACTGTAACCCGTCTTCTTGGGAAAAAGGAGCTTTCACAGGTTACTCCATTTGATTTCGTCTATGCGGTTGTCCTTGGAGGAATCATTGAGGAAACCATTTATGATGATAAAGTAACTCCGCTTGAAGTTGCCTATTCGGCTTTACTGTGGGGTGGACTTATTTATATCATAGAAATCCTGGCGAAAAAGAAGAATTTTTTCAGATCCATTTTAAAAGGAAGCGAGTCAATTATCGTTAAAAACGGCAAGCTGAATGTGAAGGAAATGCAGAAGAATCATCTTGAAATGGAACAGCTGCGGACCATGCTGCGGCAAAAAGGGATTTTCAGCATGAATGAAGTGAAATATGCCTATCTTGAGACAAATGGCGGCTTAAGTGTTATGAGGTATCGAAAGGAGGATCCTGTTACCCCTGGAATGATGGAGATGGAAGTGGAGGATAAAGAGCCTTCCATCTTATTGATTGATGAAGGGGAAGTCGTGGAATCTGGCCTTAAGATGGTTGGAAAAGATGGGGGATGGCTAAAGGAATCGATCAGGAAGGAAGGGTTTAACGTTATTAAGGAGATTTTCTGTGCCGAGTGGTCAGAGGAAGAAGGGTTTTATATCGTGACATATAAAAAATAAAAGGCCATGCAGCTCTGCAAGGCCTTTTAGTGTAAGGCTGTTTTCAAACAGCCAATTTTAATAACCTTTTTGGTAATCGACCAAGTTAATGGCAGGAGTCTCCCCGTTTATATAGTTTTTTAAATTGGGAATAAAAATGTCTTCAATCACACGCTGAGTATAGTGCTCTGTAGACCCTGCTGTGTGAGGGGTTACAATCACATTTTCAAGCTCCCAAAGCGGGCTGTCCTCTCCCAGCGGTTCTTTTTCAAAAACATCAAGGCCGGCACCGGCAATTTTGCCGGCCTGCAATGCGGCAATCAGGTCGTTTTCAACGACGATCTCACCGCGACCGATATTGATGAAAAAGGCAGATTCCTTCATTAGCGAGAATTGTTCGGCTCCGAATAATTGCCTTGTTTCGTTTGTAAGCGGCAGGGTGACGGCAACATAATCGCATTGCGGAAGGACATCGTTCAGCTGACTGGATGTATACATTTCATCTACGTATTCTTCCGGCTTTCCAGAGTGACGGACGCCCACAACTTTCATGCCAAAGGCTTTGGCGATTTTGGCCGTTTCTTTGCCAATGGCACCCACACCAATGATGCCGATGGTTTTATTGTGAATTTCAAGCTTCATGCTGGCATGATGCCATGTTTTGGATTGCTGATTTTTAACATATGTATGGATTTTTCGGGTTAAGGCAAGCATTAGGGCAAAAATTGTTTCCGAAATCGGATTGGCATGTACGCCGTTTGCGCTCGTGATTTGGATGCCATTGGCTTCCATTTTAGCTAGAGGCAGGGAGTCAACTCCGGCACTCCAGGATTGGAACCAGCGAAGGTTCGTGCTTCCTTCTTGGATTGGTTCTTTTAGATCCTTCTTCCAGCCGGCGATTACTTCAGCTTCTTTGACGTAATTCAGCCAGTTTACAGGATCTTTTCCCGTGAGCAGCTGCCAATCAGGGATCATTTCTCTTATTTTTTCAAGCTGGGATTGTTCAAGCTCATGTGTGATGATGCAGGTTCTTCTTGTCATGGTCAAGCCTCCATTAATTATTTTTAGAAAAGTCGGTAAATATATCATAGCAAACCAATATATCAACGAGCCACCAATTTTATCGGCCAACCCAAAATAAGTCCCCGGTACGGAACCGGGGACTCGCTGTTATATTAAGGCTGGAAACCTATTAGCTTAGCTTTTTTATCGACGCCAAGCGTTTTAACATCCGGAAACGCGATGACAGAGCTGATATAGTCCCAGCGGATGAGGAAGTGGGTGACACAATCTTCCTCTTTTTGCTCTTCCTCAGGGATGTCTGTACCGTCTTCTTCCTGGATTTTTGTACGTTTAAAGCACGGATTTTCAACCCAGATGCCCATATTTTCCGTTTTGATCAGTTTGACGATGTACCATTCATCAGGCTGGAAAATGCCGGTAGTGGGACCTACCAGGTCATTGGGGAAATTTTTGAATTTTATTTGGATTTTCTGGTCTTTAAAGTTTTCCAGATACATACTCTAGCCTCCTGAACTATTAAAATATCTATTTCCTATACTCTTCCTTTTTTTGATGCTTTTAAACATCATAAAAAAACAAGGTCCACTCCTCAGAAGTGAACCTTGCTTTTTTTAGCGTTCGCCGTCTACATATTTTCCGTGGTCCGGGATGGCGATTTCGTCAAATTCATTAACAAGCTTGGAGAGGCTTTCTCTTAATGTAGCGGCAGCCATTGGAACGCCATGGCCTGTGATTGCAACAGCCGGCTGCAGTGCCTCAAGTTTCTGGACAGAGGTGCGGGCTGATTCCCAGTCAGTTGTTAAGTAGCGTGGCGGGCCGCTGATTTCCTGTTCCTGAGTCAGTACGCTGTATAGTGATTCCTGCTTCACCGTTACAAAAGCGTCGCCTGCAATCAGCACGCGATCGGCCTCTCTGAACAAGGAAACATGGCCTGGAGTATGACCCGGTGTATGGATCCATTTCCATCCTTCCATATGCGGAACGCTCCCGTCCTCGGGCAAAGATTGAACATGGGTGCCCAGGTCAATGCCTTCATGCGGAAAAGCGGGGGACATTTTAGCAACCAGTCCGCCTTCTACACTGGCATCCGGCTTGGGATAATCTTGCTGTCCGGTTAAAAATGGCAACTCGAGCGGGTGGGCGTAAACAGGAACCTGCCAGCGCTCGACTAAGTCTATTATCGCACCTACATGGTCAAAATGACCATGCGTTAATAGGATGGCTCGCGGTTTTGCATTTTCTCCGTAAAGCTCCTCGGCTGCCTCTATTATTTTGTCAGCTGACTTCGGCATGCCGGCATCGATGAGTACCCAATCACCGGGCTCCTCGGACACCCTAACAAAACAAACATTTACAATCTGCACTGTCAGGCAATAGACTCCGTCTGCTTCATTTACAATCATTCCGCTTGTGGAGGAAGTCATGGGCATATAACGTTCAGTTGATGAGCTTTCCTTCAAGGATATTACCTCCTTTATAGCTTTAAGTGTAGCCCTTCCAGTAAGAGGGCTGACGGGCTTCTGCAACCCGAATGTTCTTGCTGAGACTCGTAAAGGCGTAATTGGTTTTATCTTTTTGAGTATACCCGCATATGGAGTTTGTATGCGGCATATCTAGGAGGAGGAGGGAATAATTGCAAAAAAGCCCTGCCGATTTCCGGCAGAGCTTGGCTGGCTAGTAGCTTTTTAAGATAAGAATTCCTGCGGGTTCAAACCGAGTTCCATGCAGATTTCAGTGACGGCTTGCTTTTCATTTTGATCAAAGTGGCCGTCCGCATAGCCGATTGCGATACAGTAACGAGCGACAAGACGGGCAATTTCAGGCTTGTTTCTTACCCGGCCTACAGCTTTGAAGGCTTCTGCCCGGCCGATGATCGGATCCATTTCAATCCGCTGCACGAACATATTGAATTGCTGGATGACTTTTTGTGTATCAAATACTTTTAATTCCTGGCTGCTGTTAACAAACTCAATCATTTTTTCGCGTTCAGAAGGATCAAGTCTCCCATCGGCCATGCCAACAAGTGCACATGAGGCGACAACAGCATCGAGGACATCCTGGCTCTTGAAGCGCGTGAACAGTTCCTGAGCTCTGCGTTTCTGGTCATTGGCCCATTGCATGTAGTCAGTCTGGTTGGGTGACCAGGAATTGCCGCAGGCATTGCAGGTAAGCTTAAGCTGATTTTTTCCAATAAAGCCGCCAAGAAGTCCGACTGGTCCGAGAATAAGTCCGCCAATAGCTGCTTTTCCTAGTCCGAATCCTTTTTGTCCAGTGCGGATGTTAGTAGAACCGCAGCGGGTGCAGGAGATGTTGCCATCTGTATAGGATTGAGCTTGCGCTGGCTGTCCGGATCCAGATTGGCCGCCGAACGATGACGGCTGGGGTGCAGGGCTATTATAGGCTGTTTGATTATAAGAAGACTGGCTATAGGCTGGCTGATTGTAACCTGTCTGTGCCGGCTGGCTGTATGATGGACTTGGCTGGCTCTGAGGAGAGCTGTATCCTTGAGAAGGCTGCCCAAAGCTGCCCGGCTGCTGGTATTGGTTTTGACTGTATGCCGGCTGCGGGCTTGGAGCAGGTTCATCATCAACAGAAACTCCAAAGTTACGGCAAAGAGCAGCCAATCCGCCCTGGAATCCGCTTGCGATGGCATTGAATTTCCACTCGCCATTATGGCGGTACAGCTCTGCGGCCACGATGGCTGTTTCAACGGTAAAATCACGGCCAAGGTCGAAGCGCAGCAGTTCTTCATTTGTAAGAGCATTAAACACTCTCACATAGGCATTGGATACTTGTCCAAAGTTTTGGCCTTTTGCCTGGGCATCGTGGATGGTGATGGTAAAAGCAATGCGGTGAATATGCTGCGGAACCTTATTTAATTCAATCCGGATTTGTTCGTCATCGCCAGCTCCAGCACCAGTCCGGTTATCGCTGCTGTATAAAATCGACCCGTTCCCGCCTGAAGGGTTATTATAGAAAACAAAATCACTATCGCTTTGGACTTTTCCGGATGCGCCGGTTAAAAATGCTGAAGCATCCAGGTCATATTGAGATTGATTTTGACTGACATCCCATCCCAATCCTGCCACAACAACCTGCAAACCGGGATGCGTCTTTGTTAAATCTACTTTTTGTCCCTTGCTTAATCGAACTCCCATAGATTTCACTCCTTTTTATAATTGGCAACTATGTATCGTTATAGTGTTATACGAACTGAGCAGTAAGAAGTTTCATAGTTTTCATTATAAGGGAATCGGCGCGGAAGTGAAACTTGAGGGACTTTTTGCACGATCAAAAAATGGTTTTTTTATAGGGGAATAGAATAATACTAGAAATAGTATGACCATGCTGGCAGAGGAGGAACTCAATTGAAGAATAATGCAAAGATTTTTGCCCATCGGGGTGTAAGCGGCCATTATCCTGAAAATACGATGGCTGCCTTCCAAGCTGCATTGGAAGCAGGAGCGGATGGTATAGAACTGGATGTACAGATAGCAAAAGACGGGAAGCTGGTGATTATTCATGATGAAACGGTAGACCGGACTACAAATGGAACTGGCTGCATAAAGGATTTAACTTATGATGAGATTATGCAGCTTGATGCAGGCGGCTGGTTTGCTGCTGCGAACGCTGGCGAAACCATTCCGGAACTTGAAACGGTTTTTCAATGGGCTATCAGGGATGGCAATGGGTTGATGATTAATGTTGAATTGAAAAATGATCGAATTGAATATCAGGGTCTGGAAGAAAAAGTCATTGAACTGATCCAGCGCTACGGATTGGAGGATAGGGTTATTCTATCTTCTTTTAATGCGGAGAGTTTGAAAAGAGTGCGGGAGGTGCATCCAGCCTTGCAGACTGGCTATTTGATTACAGGGGTGCCGGAAGATGCAATGAGAGTGGCGAAAAAGATTGGCGCTGACAGCATTCATTGCGAAGAAGCCTTTGCGCTATCTGAATACGGCAGAGAAGCTAGGAGAGCGGGCTTTCCATTGCGGGTTTATACCGTAAATGACGAAACGCGCAGTGATTTCCTGGCCAAAGCCGGAGTTGAGGTGATAATGACTGATTTTCCGGAGAGATTTTTGAAGAATTAATCTTGTGATTGGATTTAACCGTGAAAAATCAATTAAATACAAAAAAACAAGCGCAGTCATTCTGCGCTTGCTCCATAACCTCCTACCAAAGCACAGGCTTGGCCACCATGAACCAGAGCATGAGCATTAATAGAAAAAGGTAGATCCAGACGGAGCGGGTGAGTTTTTTAACCAGAAAGTGGTGGTCCGCTCCAGGCTCATCGAATTTTTTCAGGACAGGTGTAAAGGCCCGTGCGAGAAAAAAGACAGATCCCCCCATTACCATCAGGGTTGCGACGATCCAGGATGTCGTCCATGCCCAATGGCTGTTCACAATAAGAAGGACACCCGAGCCGACCAGCACATGTCCTGCATGCTTGACGAGGCGGACGGATGTCCTGAATATGCCTATATATGCCTGCTGGACTCCGGGCTGAGCTGATTCCAGTTTTGTGACGATCGGAATCAGGACAAAGAACGGGCCAACAGAGAGAATGGCGCTGCTGACATGGATGTACAGCAGCACGCGGTACAGAAGTTCCATCCCGTAAGATTACTTCTTCACAGGGCTAAATTCATGAACCCATACACGCATTTGCGGCATCCAAGGCATACCAGGGTGCATGGATAAAATGGATTGCTTGTAGTCCTCCAAGCTTTCAAAGCCTTCCTGGCGGGCGTGCTCATCTGTTAATTCTCCAAGTGACTGGGAATAGACGTTTTCAACGACAAAGTCCTGGCCTTCAAGCGTCATGATTTCCCCGACATCGGCATATCTGCCATTGCGGCGTGTAGCGGTTTTCTTTCCTGCAAGTACCTTTTCAACATCCTCTTTAACCGTAATCATACGGTCAACTGAACAGGTTTTTGGCGGTAATGTATTTGGATCATGCTGGTTTGACATTATGTAATTCCTCCTTATGTAAATGCTTACTTTAAAACATTAACATATTTTTTATCCGGAAGGTAGTTTCGGTGTGAAAATCTGAAACCAGGAAAGGCAGTAAAAAAGATTTTGGATTCCTTTGACCCTGGTTTCGGTTCTCTAGGGATAAGGGCAATTGGGATCGATTGGTCCGGTTTTTGAACAGGATACTGGCAGGGCGTGGTATACAATCCATGTATCCTTCTTTCCTAAAGAAAGGGCTGCTTTTTAAACAAATAGCGAGGAGAGGTTGATTTCCGCTCCAGGATGCGCAGCGAACCGCGGGGCGGGCGGTGAGCCTCCTCGGCGCGCAGCGCCTGTGGGGTCTCACCTGTCCCACTCCTCCCGCTGGACTTTGAATAAGCATCCTCGAATCATCACCGCACGAAGGAAATGCGGATGCATTTTCGAGGATCTCGCACCTTCCGCTCCAATCAACCAACCTTATTTATCCATGTTTCTATTTTATTTAAGGCTGTTTTCATAAAGTTTGTTGCTTTTCAATAACTCAGTTTAATTCGCTGAGTTGATTGGAGCGGAGGGCAATTGACTCCTGCGGGAGGAGAGGGAGCGGGAGACCCCGCAGGTGAAACCGAGGAGGCTCCCGTTCCTCCCCGCGGGTTCGCTGCGTGCCTGCAGCGGAAATCAACGGGCGTAATTCATAAGAAAAAACAACATTCTATACGAAAAGAGCCTTATTTAAAAACAAAAACCTTTTAGAAACCCTAAAAAAAAGCTTGAGGAAATATTAGACTAACCTAGATAAATGA